>NZ_JBEZBW010000028.1:0-80063 GCF_040647305.1 Saccharothrix sp. NPDC042600
CTGCCCGAAGGGCTACCACAGATTGCCGGGGTCGGGCCAAAAAGTTTTGCGAGGAACGAGCAAAAGTTTTTCGACCGACCCCGGCAATCTGTGGTCGGCTCCGCCAGGTCATGCGGTGGGGAACACGCAGGCCCTTCCCCCACTGGAGGCCTCCCCAGCCGCTTTTGAGCTTTTGATCTTGAGAGCGCGCCAGCGCGTCCTCAACGCGCGAAGCGCTCCCAAGCGCGAAGCGCGTCCGAGCTGGAGAGCCAGCGAAGCGAAAGGGCCTCCCGGCAACACCGGAAGGCCCCTCCGCCCAGTCCTCAGTGGACTTGTTTCCGCCCGTAGAAGCCCGCAACCAGGCTGACGCCCACGGCGGCGATCACCACCTGCACGATGATCTCGATCCAGTCGATGCCCGGCGTGTCCTCAACACCCAGCGCGCGGGCGATGAACGTGCCCAGGAACGCCGCCACGATGCCGACCACCAACGTCAGCCAGATCGGGATGGCCTGCTTGCCGGGAGCGACGAGCTTGCCGAGGAACCCGATGATGAGACCCACGATCAGAGCGCTGATCACACCGCCGATGCCCACGATGCCTCCTGCGGGTTAGTCGCCTTCGAAGAAGTCCCCGACCTCGTCGAGGGCCTCGCCGACAATCATCCCACCGAACACGCCGGCCGCAGCCCCGGCGACGATCCCACCGGCCCCGATTCCCCCACCATGGTGACCGCCGTGGTGACCGCCGTGGTGCCCGCCCGGGTGACCCGGGTAGTGGCCCCCGTGCATGCCGTGACCATGGCTGGAGCGCCGTCCGGCCACCTGGTCCATCCACTGGTGCAGCACGGCGGCCCAGTCGGTGCGGATCACCTCATCGTGGGACATCGCGAAGTGCCCGAACGTGTCACCGCCGGCGCGGAACAGCCCGCCCCGCCGGTCCGCCTCCAGCACCACGTACAGGTGGTGCGGGTCGGTGACGAAGGTCAGCTCGACCTGGCTGATCTTGGTCAGGAACTGCTGCGGCGGCAGGAACTCGATCTCCTGGTAGAACGGCAGCTGCTGCGGCACGCCGTGGATGCGCCCCTGCTCGGAGTCCGCGCGGGTGAACCGGAAGCCCAGCGCGCCGAACGCGTTGAGCACGTGCTCCTGCGAGCGGATCGGGTGCACGGCGATCGGGTCGAGGTCACCCGGGTCCACCGCGCCGCGCACCTCCAGCTCCGTGCGCAAGCCCATGGTCATGCCGTGCAGGTGCTGGCCGTGCACGACGGTCAGCGGCGTCTCCAGCGGCACCGGGAACTGGAACGGCAGCGCCAGGTGCTGCCCCGGACCGACCTGGATGCGCTGCCCGACGACGACGCGGGCGAACTCGACGTTGCGGTTGTGCTCGTTGTCGCCGCTCTCCACCTCGACCCGGGTGACCAGCGACAGCTTGACCTGGTCGATGTCGGCGGGGTGGTCGCCGCCCGCGATGCGCACCTCGCCGGTGAGCAGCTCGCCGGGCCGGACGTTCGGGTTGGTCAGCACCGTGTCCACCGAGGGACCGCCGACTCCGAACGCGCGCAACATCCTCTTGAACACCACGGTGGTCCTCCTGAAACCCGTGCGGCTCGCGTCCCTCGGGAGCGATTTGTCCCCAGGACGCCTTACCGGGTGGATCGGTTGGCTCTGGACGAACGCTAAGTCGTGGTGCCAGTATGCGACGGCAGTCACATACTAAGCGGTCGCTCAGCACGGAACGCGTCCGCACCGCTCCAGGAGGTCCCGTGTCCACGCTGCTCGTCGCCAACCGGGGTGAGGTCGCCGTCCGCGTCCTCCGCGCCGCCGCCGACCTGGGCTGGCGGACCACGGCCGTGTTCACCGACGACGACCCCGGTCACGCCGGGCTCGCCGACCGCGCGGTCCGGCTGCGCGGCGAGGGGCCGGCGCCCTACCTGGACGTCGACCAGCTGCTGGCCGCCGCCGAGGGCTGCCGGTTCGTGCACCCCGGGTACGGGTTTCTGTCCGAGAACGCCGAGTTCGCGCGGCGGTGCGCCGAGGCCGGGCTGACCTTCGTCGGACCGCCGCCGGAGGTGCTGGGGCTGCTCGGCGACAAGCTCAGCGCCCGCGCGCTGGCCACCGAGGTCGGCGTGCCGGTGCTGGCCGGCGCGACGTCGAACTTCGAGGAGTTCTTCAAGGCGCACGGGGCCGTGATGGTCAAGGCCGCGTCCGGCGGGGGCGGCAAGGGCATGCGCGTCGTGCGGCGGCTGGTGGACCTGACGCCGGCCGTCGAGCGGTGCCGGGCCGAGGCGCTGGCCGCGTTCGGCGACGGGACGGTGTACGTGGAGGAGCTGCTGACGCCCGCCCGGCACATCGAGGTGCAGCTGGTGGGCACGACCGTGCTCGGCGACCGGGACTGCAGCCTCCAGTCCGGCCACCAGAAGCTGGTCGAGATCGCGCCCGCGCCGGGCCTGGACCCGGGCCTGCGGGCCGAGCTGCACGAGGCGGCGGCGGCCATCGCGCGGGCCGTCCGCTACACCGGGCTGGGCACGGTCGAGTTCCTGGTCACGCCCTCGCGGTACGTGTTCCTGGAGGCCAACCCGCGGTTGCAGGTCGAGCACACCGTCACCGAGGAGGTCACCGGGCTGGACCTGGTGCGCGCGCAGCTGCTGCTGGCGGCGGAGGTCGAGCCGGACCTCGCCCACACGCCGCGCGGCGCGGCCGTCCAGGTGCGGGTCAACCTGGCGTCGGCCGGTCGATTGGGCACGTTCGCGCCGCCCACCGGCCCCGGCATCCGGGTGGACACCCACGCCGGCCCCGGCTTCCGCGCGGGACTCGGGTTCGACGCCCTGCTGGCCAAGGTGATCGCCCACGGCGACGACCTGGACACGGCGCTGCGCCGGGTGAGGCGGGCGCTGGCCGAGTTCGCCGTGGACGGCGCGGCGACCAACCTGGGCTTCCTGCGCGGCCTGCTCGACCACCCGGACGTGCTGTCCGCGCACACCGGTTTCGTGGACGAGCTGCCCCGCGAGGACCGGGGACCGCGCGCGCCCGTGCAGGGGACCGTGGTGGCCGTCGAGAACGGCACGGTCGTGGTCGAGGCGATGAAGATGCAGCACGTCGTCCAGGTCGGCGACGGCCGGGTGCTGGTCTCGGTCGGCGAGACCGTGGCCGAGGGGACGCTGCTGGCCGACGGCGGCACCGACGCGACCGAGGAGAAGGTGGTCGACGTCGACCTGGACGAGATCCGCCCGGACCTGGCCGAGACGATGGCCCGCCACGACTTCGCCCGCCCGGCGGCGGAGGCCAAGCGGCACTCGCTGGGGCACCGGACGGCCCGGGAGAACATCGCGGACCTGTGCACCGACTTCGTGGAGTACGGCGGCCTGGCGATCGCGGCCCAGCGCCGCCGCCGGTCGCTGGACGAGCTGGTGGAGCGGACCCCGGCCGACGGCATGGTGGCCGGGGTCGGGCTGGTCAACGGGCGGCGGACCGTCGCGCTGTCCTACGACTACGCGGTCATGGCCGGCACCCAGGGCATGCGCAACCACGCCAAGAAGGACCGGATGTTCGCCCTGGCCGAGGACCAGCGCCTGCCGGTGGTCCTGTTCGCCGAGGGCGGCGGCGGGCGGCCCGGCGACACCGACCACGGCGGCGTCAGCGGGCTGGACTGCATGGCGTTCCACCTGTTCGCGAAGCTGTCCGGCCTGGTGCCGCTGGTCGGGATCGCGTCGGGCCGGTGCTTCGCGGGCAACGCCGTGCTGCTGGGCACGTGCGACGTCGTCATCGCGACCCGGGACGCGACCATCGGCATGGGCGGGCCGGCCATGATCGAGGGTGGCGGGTTGGGGGTGTTCCGGCCCGAGGAGGTCGGGCCGATGAGCGTGCAGGTGCCCAACGGGGTCGTGGACGTGGCCGTGGCCGACGAGGCCGAGGCCGTGGAGGCGGCCAAGAGGTACCTGTCCTACTTCCAGGGCCCGGTGGACTCGTGGGAAGCCCCTGACCAGCGCGTTCTTCGGCACGCCGTACCGGAGAACCGGGTGCGGGCCTACGACGTCCGGACGGTCGTGGAGACGATCGCCGACTGCTGGTCGGTGCTGGAGCTGCGCCGCGAGTTCGGGCGCGGGATCGTCACGGCGCTGGTGCGGGTCGAGGGCAGGCCGCTCGGGCTGATCGCCAACGACCCGTCGGTGCTGGGCGGGGCGATCGACGCGGACGCGGCCGACAAGGCGGCCCGGTTCCTGCAGCTGTGCGACGCCTTCGACCTGCCGGTGCTCTCGCTGTGCGACACGCCGGGGTTCATGGTCGGCCCGCAGGCGGAGAAGACGGCCACCGTCCGGCACCTGACCCGGATGCTGGTCGGCGGGGCGAACCTGAGCGTGCCGTTCGGGCTGGTCGTGCTGCGCAAGGCGTACGGGCTGGGCGCGCAGGCCATGGCGGCGGGGAGCCTGAAGGTGCCCCGGTTCGCGGTGTCGTGGCCGAGCGGCGAGTTCGGGCCGATGGGCCTGGAGGGCGCGGTCAAGCTCGGGTTCAAGCGCGAGCTGGACGGCATCGAGGACCCGGCCCAGCGCCGGGAGGCGTTCGAGGCGATGGTGGCGGCGGCCTACGAGCACGGGAAGGCGCTGAACGTGGCGTCGGCGTTCGAGATCGACGACGTCATCGACCCGGCCGAGACGCGGCGCTGGGTCACCACCCAGCTACTGGCCGACACGCCGCCCGAGCGAGCCGGCAAGAAGCGCCCGTTCGTCGACACGTGGTGAGTCCACGCCGCTCTGGAGGGGTTCGAGTGAAGAGTCAACCGGGTGACGTGCGGAACGCCCGGCGCTTGCCGTACGTTGCCGTGCCGTGACCACTCTCCTGGGACGGTTCAAGCAGCGGCTGCGTCGGTTCGCGCAGAAGCCCGGCTCCGCCGACCTCGCGCCTTACCGCAGGCTGCTCGCCGAGGTGAACGAGCTGGCCGAGCGGATGAGCGCGCTCAGCGACTCCGAGTTGGCCGCCAAGGCCGCCGAGCTGCGGAAGAAGGAGGGTTTCGGGCGCGCGGAGCTGGTCGAGGTGGTCGCCCTGGGGCGCGAGGCCGCCGACCGGGCGCTCGGGCTGCGGCCGTTCGACGTGCAGGTCCTCGGCGCTCTCGGGCTGCTGGAGGGGCACGTGGTCGAGATGGCCACCGGTGAGGGCAAGACGCTCTCCGGCGCCATCGCGGCGGCCGGGTTCGCGCTGCGCGGCGACCAGGTGCACGTCGTGTCGGTGAACGACTACCTGGCGCAACGCGACGCCGAGTGGATGGGGCCGCTGTACGAGCTGCTCGGCGTGTCGGTGGGCTGGATCTCGCAGTCCAGCAAGCCCGAGGAGCGACGGGCCGCCTACGAGGCCGAGGTCTGCTACGCGTCGGTGTCCGAGATCGGGTTCGACGTGCTGCGCGACCGGCTCGCGGTGGACGAGGCGGACCGGATCGTGCCCGCGCCGCGCGTCGCGCTGGTGGACGAGGCCGACTCGGTGCTGGTGGACGAGGCCCGCGTGCCGCTGGTGCTGGCCGGCTCGACCGCCGGGCCCGCGGTGGACCCCGCCCTGGCCGACCTGGTCAAGCGGCTGCGCCGCGACCTGCACTTCGAGGTGGACGACGAGGAGCGCAACGTCTACCTGACCGGCGCCGGCTCGGAGCTGGTGGAACGGGCGCTGGGCGGCATCGACCTGTACTCCGACGAGCACGTCTCGACCACGCTGTCCAAGGTGAACGTCGCCCTGCACGCGCAGGTGCTGCTGCACCGGGACGTCGACTACATCGTGCGCGACGGCAAGGTCCACCTGATCAACGACACCCGCGGCCGGATCGCGAAGCTCCAGCGGTGGCCGGACGGTCTACAGGCCGCCGTGGAGGCCAAGGAGGCCGTGGCGACCACGGACGCCGGCGAGGTGCTCGACTCGGTCACCGTGCAGGCGCTGCTGTCGCGCTACCCGACCGTGTGCGGCATGACCGGCACGGCGGTGGCCGTGGCCGAGCAGCTGCGGGACTTCTACAAGCTGGAAGTGCTGGTCATCCCGTCGAACGTGGAGTGCGTCCGCGAGGACGAGGCGCCCCGGCTCTACACGACGCTGGAGCTGAAGGAAGCCGCGATCGTCGAGGAGATCAAGACCGTCCACGCGACGGGCCGGCCGATCCTGGTGGGCACGCTGGACGTGGCGGAGTCCGAGCGGCTGTCGCGCAAGCTGGAGGCGGCCGGCCTGGAGTGCGTCGTGCTCAACGCCAAGAACGACGCCGAGGAGGCCGCGATCATCGCCGACGCGGGGTCGTTCGAGCGGATCACGGTGTCCACGCAGATGGCCGGTCGCGGCACCGACATCCGGCTGGGCGGGCACGAGTCGACCGACCGGGAGCGGATCGCCGAGCTGGGCGGCCTGTACGTGATCGGCACCGGGCGGCACTCGTCGTCGCGGCTGGACGACCAGCTGCGCGGCCGGGCCGGTCGGCAGGGCGACCCGGGCGGGTCGGTGTTCTTCTCGTCGCTGCAGGACGACCTGGTGACGCAGTACGTGCCCGACCACGACGAGCCCGCCGAGGTCGAGGAGGACGGGCGCGTGGTGGACGCCGGCACGCTGCACACGGTGGAGCACGCGCAGCGCGTGGCCGAGGGCGTGCAGCTGGAGATCCACCGCAACACGTGGCGGTACAACAAGCTGATCGAGCACCAGCGGACGTTGGTGCTGGAGTTCCGGGACAAGGTGCTCACCACGGAGCTGGCGTGGGAGGAGCTGTCCAAGCGCAAGCCGGAGCGGGCGGAGGAACTGGAGAACCTCGACCGCGAGGTCCTGGTGAAGGCGGCGCGCCTGATCGTGCTGCACCACCTCGACCAGCGGTGGAGCGACCACCTGGTGTTCCTGACCGACCTGCGCGAGGGCATCCACCTGCGGGCGCTGGCCCGCCAGAACCCGCTGGACGAGTTCCACCGCGAGGCGATCCCGGCCTACCACCGGATCGTGCCGGACGCGTGGGACGAGGCGGAGGAGACGTTCGCGAAGGTCCAGATCGACGAGGAGGGCGCGCACCTGGCGGAGGCGGGGGTGCAGCGGCCGAACACGACGTGGACGTACCTGGTGAACGACAACCCGTTCTCGTCGGGGCTGGAGGAGACCTTCAAGGGCCTGGTGAAGCTGGTCCGGCGGCGCTGAGCGGTGCTGCTTCGCAAGCGGCCCCCGCCGGGTTCCGGCGGGGGCCGCTCGACGTTCCGGCCGGTTGCCGCCCGGCGCTGTTGACGGGCGGCGGCGCGGCGCGGGGGCGGCTCGCCAGGGCAAGCCGGGCGGCGGGCGGCTCGCCACGACCGGGCGGCGGGGCGGGCCGGCTCGGCGGGCGGGCGGCTCACCTTGAGCGGGGCCGCCGCTCGGGCGCTTCCGCGAGGCCGTTGCGGGTTGTGGGCGGAGGCCGCCCGCTGGTCCCGCGCGAGCCGCCGAGCGGTCCCGCCGCGACTACCTCGCGCCGGCGGAGAGGGTCGTCGTGTCCTCGACCGGGTCCGCCTGGCGCGGCAACGTGGTTCGTCTGCCGAGTCTCGCGGCCACCGCCTGTTCGGTCAGCGCGCGGATCTCCGCCAGGATGTCCAGGTGTTCCTGGGACGGTGGCGGACCGACCAGGTTCGAGTGGTTGAACGCCGTGCGTTCGGCTCGACGCGCGAGGTTCTGGATGCGCCGGATCAGGTCCGATTCCCGGTCGAGGGGCAAAGAGCTCCGTTGCTCAGTCACCCCGGAAGCGTTCACCTCACGCCGGGTGAACGTAAATCACCTGCTAGTGCGAATTTGGCTGGGTCATCTCAGCTACCCCTCCGCTCTGGCAAGAAAACAGCCCGATCGTGCGACTCAAGCCGCCACCGCCGGGCGAACCGGGGCCGGGAACGTTCCGCAGCCCCAGGGGATGGCGCTCCGGGAACCCGAAAGTCGTCCGGTTGGCCGTGACCCGTACCGGTGACGCCACCCCCGCCGCCCACCGGTCACCGCCCGCGCCCGGGTCCTCCTGCCAGGGGTCACCCGGAGTGGGTACCGCCGACACATGAACCCGCAGCGGCATGGTGCGCGGAACCATTACCGCACAACGATCTCCGCCTTACGGTGCGACGGGTGAACATCGCCGTTCCGCTGGTCGCAGCGCTTGTCGCCACGTTGGCGCAGGCCCCGTCCGCCCTCGCCGAGGGCTGCGGGCCCCTGCGCGTTCCCGGTGCCGCCCACCAGGAACTGACCCACCTCGACGACCTGTCCACCGCGGGTGGCCGCACGGACCCCGCCGACTGGGCGGGGCTCACGCCCGCCGGCCTCCCCGCCCCCACGCCCGTCGCGGGCACGCAGGTCGACGGCTACTTCCCCGACGACTCCACCTCCAACACCAACCACGGCTGGGCGCACGACTCCCAGTTCGTCATCCGCCTGCCGAAGGACTGGAACGGCGGCCTGGTCGTCGCCGGCTCCCCCGGCGTCCGCGAGCAGTACGCCAACGACCGGGCCATCAGCGACTTCGTCCTGGCCCGCGGCTACGCGTTCGCGGCCACCGACAAGGGCAACACCGGCGTGGCCTTCCACCGCGACGGCGACCGGCCGGGCGACGCGATCGCGGAGTGGAACCGCCGCGTCACCCAGCTCACCATCGCGGCCAAAGCCGTTGTCGCCCAACGGTACTGCCGCCCGCCCAGCCGCACCCTGGCCACCGGCCTGTCCAACGGCGGCTACCTGGTCCGCTGGCAGTTGGAGAACTTCCCCTGGCTCTACGACGGCGGCGTGGACTGGGAAGGCACGCTGTGGACCAAGCAGGGCCCCAACCTGCTCACCTTCCTGCCGCCCGCCCTCGCCGCCTACCCCCGGGGCGACAAGGCGTCGGTGATCGCCGCCGGCTTCCCGGCGGAGTCGGAGTTCCTGTGGGACTTCCACCACCGCGTCTACTGGGACCTCACCCAGCGGATCTACCGCGAGGAACTCGACCCGACGTGGGACGGTGACACCGAGGCCGGCACGCCGTTCTGCGCGCCCGGCACCCCGGCGTGCGACGCGGACTACGACTACGCGTCCCGGCCGCAGGCCCAACGGGCCGTCGCGCGCTTCGCCCTGACCGGCCGCATCGGCAAGCCGCTGCTCACCCTGCACGGCACCCTGGACACGCTGCTGCCGATCTCGAAGGACTCGGACGTCTACGCCCAGATGGTCCGGGACGCGGGTCGCGGCCACCTGTTCCGGTACTACCGGATCGAGGGCGGCACGCACGTGGACGCCCTCTACGACGCCTACCCCGACCGCCTGCGCCCGCTGACCCCGTGCCACCGCACGGCGTTCGCGGCCCTGGAGGGCTGGCTGCGCGGCACTCCGCCGCCCGCCTCGGCCACCGTCGCCCGTCCGCCGGTGGTCTCGGCGACGGACTGCGCGCTCGCCTGAGCACCCCGATCGGCCCCGGTCCGACCACGCGCCGGTCGGCCCGGGGCCTCTGCTCGGCCGCACTGGGGGCGGCCGAGCAGGGGTTCCTAGCCCGTGATCTTCAACAGCCGCAGGGCCAGCTGGACTTCCAGCACCCGTTCCGGCGACTGCCAGTCCTCGCCCAGCAGGCTCGCCACGCGGTCCAGCCGCTGCACCACCGTGTTCACGTGGACGTGCAGCTCGTCCTTGGCCCGGCTCAGGTTCTGCCCGCACGCGAAGTACGCGGTGACCGTCCGGACCAGCTCGGTGCCCCGGCTCGCGTCGTAGTCCAGCAGCGGCCCGAGGGTCGCGCGCACGTACCCGGACACGTCGGCCCGCTCGCCCAGCAGCACGCCCACGAAGCCCAGGTCGGCCAGCGTCCCGCCGCTGCCCCGCCGGTCCAGCACGAGCAGCGCCCGCAGGCACCGCACGGCCTCCGCGTGCGCGGCGGCCACCGCCGCCGGGCCCAGCGCCGGACCGCCCGAGCCCACCGTCACCGGCAGGCCGGCGGCCTTGCCCAGCACGCGCGCGACGTCCCGGGCGGCGCCGGCCAGGTCCGCGCCGGGCAGCACCAGCACGACGTGCTCGCCGTGCACGCCCGCGAGGCCACGGCACCCGGACGCCAGGTGCGCGGCGGCGGGCAGGATGCGCTCGCGCGGGCCGTCGGCGACCAGCACCACGTGCTCCGCGTCCAGGTCCACGCCGACCCGCCGGGCCCGCGCCCGCAACGCCACCGGGTCGATCCCGGACCCGAGCAGGTCGGTGATCAGCTCGCCGCGGACCTTGTTCTCCGCCTCGGCGACGGTGCGGCGCAGCAGCAGGAGCAGCGCGGTCACCACGGACGCGCGTTCGAACAGCCGGCGGTCGGCGTCGCCCAGGTCGGGGCGGTCGGTCAACGCGATGCTGCCCAGCAGCTCCCGGCCCGCCAGGACGGCGCACACCCACGTGCCGTCCTGCGGGATGGCCCGGCCGGACGCGCGGGAGGCGTTGGCCGCGGCGCGGGGCGCGAGCGTTTGCGCGGTGCCGATGCGGGCCAGTTCGACGCCCTCGTGGTCGTGCACGACGATCCCGCCGTCGAGGACCTTGGCCACCGCCGCCGCCACCTCCGGCACGTCCGCGCCGCGCAGCACCAGGTCGGTGAGCCGGTCGTGGGCGTCCTCGGCGCGGCGCATGGCCTCGTTGTGGGCGCGGATCGTCTCGCCCGCGGTCCGCGTCTCCTCCAGCAGGTGCGCGGTGTCCAGGGCGATGGCGGCGTGGTCGGCCAGCGACGACAGCAGCGCCACCTCTTCGGGCGGGAACTGGCGGGGCGACCGGTTGGCCGCGTAGAGCACGCCGATGACCCGGGTGCCCAGCTTGAGCGGCACGCCCAGGATCGCCACCAGGCCCTCGTCGCGGACCGCGGTGTCGATCGTGGTGGTGTGGTTGAACCGGTCGTCGGTGGAGTAGTCGGCGGTCACGTACGGCTGGGCGGTCTGCGCGACCAGCCCGCCCAGGCCCTCCCCCATGCCCAGCTTGAGCTGTTGGAACAGCGGGGAGATCGAGCCGTCGGTGACCCGCATGTACGTGCTGTTCTCACCGGGCGCGTTCATGCTCAGGTACGCGATGTCCGCGCCCAGCAACTGCCGCGCCCGGCGCACGATAGAGCGCAGCACGGCGTCCGGGTCGCGCACTCCGGCGAGGTCGCTCGCGGTGTCGAACAGGGCTTCCAGCTCGGCCTCGCGGCGGCGGTGCGCGGTGAGCGTGCGGCGGATCCGCAACGCCCACTGCGTGGCCCGCCCGATCCGGTCCAGGTCGGCGTCGGCCACGCCCGCCGCCCGGGCGGCGGGGAGCACCCGCGCGAGCCGCTCGCTGCTCGCGTCGGCCGCGAGCAGGTCCAACAGCTCCAGCAGGTGCTCCACCGCGTCCGCCCGGTCGGTCATGCCCTCATGCTGACACCGTCGTGCGCTCGGGTGTCGGTCCGGTCCAACGAGGTGCCGCGGGTCTCCCGCGAGACCACGACGGCGATCACCGTGATGACGCACATCGCCAGCACGTAGAACACGATCGGGACCCAGCTCTTGAAGTCCCGCAGCAGGGCCGTGGCGATGATCGGGGCCAGCGCGCCGGCCGCGATCGAGGCGAGCTGGTAGCCGATGGACGCGCCCGAGTAGCGCACCTTCGTGCCGAACAGCTCCGAGAAGTACGCCGCCTGCGGGCCGTACATCGCGCCGTGCAGCACCAGGCCGACGGTCACCGCGAGCACGATCGGGCCGAACGACTTGGTGTCCAGCAGCAAGAAGAACGGGAACATCCACGCGCCGATGCCGACCGCGCCGAGCAGGTAGGTGGTGCGGCGGCCGATCTTGTCCGACAGCGCGCCCCACAGCGGGATGGTGACCAGGTGCGCCACCGACGCGATGAGCACCGCGTTGAGGCCGGTGGAGCGCGGCAGGCCGAGCGAGGTGGTGATGTAGACCAGGATGAACGCGGTGATCACGTAGTAGGACACGTTCTCCGCCATGCGGGCGCCCATCGCGACCAGCACCTCGCGCCAGTGGTCGCGCACCACGCCCACGATCGGCGGCTTCTCCGCCACCTTGTCCTTCTCCGCCTTGGCCTGCGCCTCCAGGAAGATCGGCGACTCCGACACGCTCAGCCGGATCCACAGGCCCACCAGCACCAGAACGCCGGACAGCAGGAACGGCACCCGCCAGCCCCACGACAGGAACGCCTCGTCGGTCTGCACCGCCGCCAGCACCGCGAGCACGGCCGTGGCGAGCAGGTTGCCCATCGGGACGCCCGCCTGCGGCCAGGACGCCCAGAACCCGCGCCGCTCGGCGCTGCCGTGCTCGGACACGATCAGCACCGCGCCGCCCCACTCGCCGCCCAGCGCGAAGCCCTGCACCAGGCGCAGGAACGTCAGCAGCAGCGGCGCCCCGACGCCGATCGCCGCGTACGTGGGCAGCAGGCCCATCGCGAAGGTCGCGCCGCCCATCAGCATCAGGCTCAGCACCAGCAGCTTCTTGCGCCCGACCTTGTCACCGAAGTGGCCGAACACCAGGCCGCCCAGCGGCCGGGCGAGGAAGCCGATGGCGTAGGTGGTGAACGCGAGCAGCGTGCCGGTCAGCGGGTCGGCGTTGGGGAAGAACAGCTTGTTGAACACGATCGCGGCGGCCGAGCCGTAGAGGAAGAAGTCGTACCACTCGATCGTGGTGCCGATCAGGCTTCCTATGACGACCTTGGCGAAACCTGGCTTGGGTGGGGCGGCGTTGGTCATGGCGGGTCACCACTTCGTTGGGGGAGTGTGTTTTTCCGGTTTTGTTCGGGGCTTCCGGGGGGCTTACTGGGCGGTCCAGCCGCCGTCGAGGGTGAAGGTCGAGCCGGTGACGTGCACGGCGTGGTCACCGCACAGCCAGAGCACGAGGTGCGCGACCTCGTCCGGTTCGACCAGCTCCTTGATGGCGTGCCGGGTGAGCAGGACGTCGGCGACGACGCGCTCGCGGTCGATGCCGTGCGCCTTGGCCTGGTCGACGATCTGGTTCTCCACCAGCGGTGTGCGCACGTAGCCGGGGCTGACGCAGTTGCTGGTCACGCCGTGCGGCGCGCCCTCCAGCGCGATGACCTTGCTCAGGCCTTCCAGCCCGTGCTTGGCGGCCACGTACGCGGACTTGAACGCGCTGGCGCGCCGGCCGTGCACGCTGGAGACGTTGACGACCCGGCCCCAGCCCCGCGCGTACATGTGCGGCAGGACGTGGCGGGCGAGCAGGAAGGGCGCGGTCACCATGATGCGCTGGAGCAGCTCGAACCGGTCCGGCGGGAACTCGTGCACCGGGGCGACGTGCTGCAGCCCGGCGTTGTTGACCAGGACGTCGACCTCGGTGGGCAGCTCCCGGGCGGGGTCGTCCCGCGCGAGGTCCACGACGTGCGCGGTGCCACCCAGCTCCTCGGCGACCCCGCGCACCGACTCGGCGCGGTCGACCAGGTGCACCTTCGCGCCGGCCGCCGCCAGCACGGCGGCGCACGCCCGCCCGATGCCGCTGCCCGCGCCCGTGACCAGGGCGGTGCGGCCGGCCAGGTCGGCGCTTTCCCGGCTGCCGGGGTTGTGACCGGGGACACTGTTCATGCCCGGAAACGCTAGGTGTCCTGCACCACTCCGCCCATGTCGCACCCGCACACAACCTGCGGGTTTGGGGTGTGTTTAGCCAACAGTTAGCGACACGGCCACGCAGTTCGTCGATACCGCGTGGAATGGGTACCGCCCCGTGAGTACGCTGCGTTGGTCCTATCGGGGGATGAACCAGACTTTGGGGGTTACCAAGTGTCACTCACGCCGATATACGACGACCTGCTGCGCGAGTTCGAGGGCATCATCGAGAGCATCCTCTCCGGTGACACCGCCGCCGAGGCCGCCGAGCCGGAGCAGGCCGAACAGGCCGCCAACTGAGCTTCCTTCCCGCTGTCGCGCCCACCGAGCCCGGCCCCCGGCGCCGGCCTCCACACCCCACGCGACCGGGTCTTCCGAACGGCGAAGGGGCGCCCCCGGCCCGAAGCCGGTGGACGCCCCTTCTCGCCGCTAGTGGCTACTTCGGCTGCTCCAGCAGGTCGGACGGCACCGGCTGGTCCTGCTCCAGCGCCCCGAACAGGCGCAGCGCCTTCTCCCGGTCCCACTGCACCACGGAACCGACGCCCGGCAGCGTGGGCGTGCCGCCGATCGGCACCGTGACGTTGTCCACGCCGCCGCCCATGCCGAACACCATCCCGGCCAGGTTGTGCAGGTGGTCGTCGTCGTCCACGGAGATCGAGTCGGTCGTCGCGAACAGCAGCGGGAACGCCTTGAACGGGTTGGCCAGCGTCCCGAAGCTGGTCGCCTTCTCCGACAGCGCCGACAGGAACTCGCGCTGGTTCTGCACGCGCTGGAGGTCGGCCGTGGCGAACGCCCGGGTCCGCACGAAGCCCAGCGCCTGCGCCCCGTCCAGCTCCTGGCAGCCGGGCTGGAGGTCGAGACCCGCCAGCGGGTCCCGCATCGGTTCCTTGATGCACATCTCGACCCCGCCCACGGCGTCCACGATGCCCGCGAACCCGCCGAAGCCGATCTCCATGTAGTGGTCGACGCGCACGCCGGTCGCGCCCTCGACGGTCTGCACCAGCAGCGGCGCGCCGCCGAACGCGAAGGCCGCGTTCACCTTGTTCTTGCCGTTGCCCGGGATGTCCACATAGGAGTCCCGGGGGATGCTCACCAACGTCGCCTTCCCCGAGCCGTCGGGGATGTGCAGCAACATGATGGTGTCGGTGCGGCGGCCACCGGCGTCCCCAGTGGACAGATCGGCCTTCTGCTCCTCGGACAGCCCGTCGCGCGCGTCGGAGCCCACGAGCAGCCAGTTGGTGCCCGGGGTGTCCCCGGGCCGGCCCTCGTAGTCGGGCAGCGCGTCGATGCGCCGCAGCGAGGAGTCGACGTAGACCCACAACCCGATGCCGAAGGCCAGGAGCACGACGAGGACCACCGCGACGATGCGGCCGACCCGCGGCTTGCGCCGCTTGGGCACCGGCCGCCGGTAAGCGGCCTGTTGCTGGTATCCGTGCTGGTAGCCGGCGCTCATGTTCAGCGACCCCGATCCCGTGTGTTGGCTACTGCTTGCAGCTAAAGACGCGGTGTGCGACGAGAGGTTGCCACCCTAGACCGTCGGACTCCTCGCGCTAGCGGGTCGGCGGCAGCACGAGCGCTCTTAGTAGGTGGTCCAGTTCCGCCTCCGGGTCCTCGGTCAGGCCGGTGTGCGCCGGTGACGTCTGGATGATGGTGCTCCGGGGTGCGACGAGCCACCGGAAGCGCTGGCCGGGAGTGGTCTTCGCCACGGGACCGGCCGACGGGTCGCCGTCGCACGAGACGCCGAGGTGGTCGAGGTTGGCCTTGAGCAGTTCGACGTCCAGGAACGGGTCCAGCACCCGCAGCCGCTGCTCGTCCACGTGGACGCGGGCGCCCAGGAAGTCCAGCGGGGCGCAGTAGACCAGGACGCCCACGTTGACGAACTCCCCGCGCTCCTGCCTGGGCACGGCGCGCAACAGCGCGTACTCAAACACGTGCGGCACGGGCGGCCTCCAGGTCGGCGACCCAGTCGCGCCGGGTCAGGCGGGCGGTGAAGAACCTGGCGTAGGCGTCCCGGCCGGCCGGGCCGAAGACCTCGTCCTGGGCCAGCCACTCGTCCGGGACCAGGGCCAGGACCTCCGCGAGCAGGTCCGGGGTGATCCTCTCGGACAGCTCGGCGTCCACGTCCGCCAGGGGGCCCGCGAACGGCAGCATGAGGTGGTCCGCGGCGTCGAAGCGGTAGGAGGCGGCCGGGAAGCGGTCCGGGCGCCACGAGTGGTGGAAGTACAGCGAGGCGCCGTGGTCGATCAGCCACAGCTCGCGGTGCCAGAGCAGGGTGTTCGGGTTGCGCCAGCTCCGGTCGACGTTGAGGGTCAGGGCGTCCAGCCACAGCAGCCGGGTGGCGGTGTCGGTGGACGGCTCGCGCACGACCGGGTTGTAGTCGAACGACCCCGGCAGGTAGTCCAGGCCGAGGTTGAGCCCGCCGCTGGCCTTGAGCAGCTCCTGGACCTCCTGGTCCGGCTCGGCGCGGCCCAGTTCGGGGTCCAGCTCGACCAGCACGATCTCGGGCACCCGGAACCCCAGCCGGCGGGCCAGTTCACCGACGACGATCTCGGCGATGAGGGCCTTGACGCCCTGTCCCGCGCCGCGGAACTTGAGGACGTACATGCCGAGGTCGTCGGCCTCGACCAGGCCGGGCAGCGACCCGCCTTCCCGGAAGGGCGTGACATAGCGCGTGGCCGCGACTCTCCGCAGCCCGTTGGTGGGGTTCACGCCGGAAATCATGGTCTTCCGGGCGGGCGGCCCGCCAACCGGTTACGCGACGGCGTGGAACGGGAAGGGCAGGACGTCGTCGTGCCGGACGAAGGCCCGGTCGGTCCGGTGCTCGACGGCGCGGAAGGCGCTCTCGGTGAGCAGGGTCTCGCCCCGCCGGGCGGTGTCCTCGCCGAGCTTGGAGGCCTGGTTCATCTCGGTGCCCATCGCGCGGTTGGGGCCGATGGCGAACACGTCGCCGTACCCGATGCCGACGCACAACCCGATGTCCTCGGGCTCCGCCGCCGCGTGCAGCTCCAGGGCCGCTTCCAGCGCTTGCAGCGGGTCGCCGAACAGGGCGACGAGGTCGTCGGCGAACGCCCGCACGAGCGTGGCCCCGCGCCGCTCCAACACGGGCAAGCAGATCCGCTGGGCGTGCAGGACCCGCAGGAACGCGTCCACCTCGCCCACCGCCATCCCGCGCTCGGTGAACCCGGCGATGTCGAGCACCAGGACGGCGACCCGGTGGCAGTGCCGGTCGCGAAACCCGTCCCGACTGAGCCGCCCACCCTCGACGGCCATCAGGTCGCGGTAGACGTCCTCGGTCCAGTGGCCGAGCCGGGCGAGCGTGGCGGGTTCGTCGTTGCGCACGGCACACGCTTGCACGCCCGGCACACCGGCACAGCGCACTTCGGCGGCTTCACGGACGACCGCCGATCACCTACTGGCCACCTCGCGCAGGGCCGGGAGGTAGCCGTCGCGGTGGCCGGCGGTGTTGACGTGGTAGGACGACGTCACCGGCAGCAGCGTCAGGTCGTTCACCCACGGGTCCGCGCCGCATGCCCCATGCCCCTCGAACCGGTCCCGCACGTCCACGAACGTGAAGCTGAACGCCGTCGCCTGCGCGCCCAGGACCTCGGCCAACGCGTCGGAGGCGCGGTTGATCGCGGCGCGCTTCGGGCCGTTCAACGAGCAAGGGTCGGACTTCTCGAACAGCCGCGGGTACCCCAACACCACCACCTGGGCGCCGGTTCGCGAGCGCATCGACCCGAACAGCTTCTCCAGCCGGTCCGGCAGCTCCTCGCGGACGAACCGCTCCGCCTCCTCCGCCCGCTCTTCGCACCCGCGGTCGTCCGAGAACACGCAGGTGGTCATGACCTCGGCGAAGCGCGCGTCGTTGCCGCCCACCGTGACGGTCACCAACGCGGTCGACGGGGACAGGACCTCCGCCTGTTCAACCACGTTATCCGTCGTCGCGCCGGAGCACGCCTTGAAGTTCAGGTCGTACCTGTCCTTCGCGAACAGCTCGGGGTAGGCCTTCGACGTCCGGCCGCACGACGCTCTGTCCGTGCCGACGCCCGCCGCGTAGGAGTCGCCCAGGGCGACGTACTCCGGCGCGGCGGGCGCGGGGACCACAGCCGCCAACAGCACTGCTGCCATGAGGTTCATGCACCCGGCCTACCACTGTGGACGGTAGAACGGGTCGAAGTAGACCCTAGAAGGCGACACACACCGGAACGGGTGCCGCGAACGTGCTCGTCTGCCGCAGCCGCCCGGACTCCCGGTCCACGGCGAACGTCGTCACCGAGCCCGAGTTCTGGTTGGCCGCGAGCAGGAACCGCCCGGCCGGGTCCAGCGCCAGGTGCCGCGGGAACCGCCCACCCACCGGCACGGCCTCGACCAGCCGCAACTCGGCCCCGTCGCGCCCGACCGCGAACACCGCGACGCTGTCGTGGCCCCGGTTGGACAGGTAGACGAACCGCCCGTCCGCCGACACCAGCACCTCCGCCGGGTAGTTGCGCGGCGTCGTGGGCGCACCCGCCGGCACCGTGCTCAGCTTCTGCCCGGGAGCCAGCTCGCCGCGCGCGTAGGAGGCCACCACGATCGTGGAATCCAGCTCGTTCGCCACGTACGCGAACCGCCCGTTCGGGTGAAACACGAGGTGGCGCGGGCCGGCGCCGGGGTGCAGGCGGGCCGTGGAGACCCGGGTCAGGCGACCCTCGGGCGAGAGCCGGTAGCCGAACACCGCGTCCGCCCCGAGGTCCACGGCGAACACGAACTCGCCGGTCGGGTCGGGCAGCACCTGGTGCGCGTGCGGCCCCTCCTGTCGCTCCGGGTCGGGGCCGGAACCCTTGTGCTCCACCAGGTCGGTACGTGCCCCGAGGCTGCCGTCGCGCCGCACCGGGTGCACCGCCACGCTGCCCGACGAGTAGTTGGCCGACAGCACGTGCCCGCGGTGCAGGACCAGGTGGCACGGGTCCGCTCCCCCGGTGCTCTGCGTGTTCAGCACCCGCGGCACGCCGTCGCGGACCTCCAGCGCGGTCACCGCGCCGGCGGACTGCTCGTTGACCGCGTACACCCGCCGGCCCGCGGTGATGGCGAAGGACGGGTTCGGCACGCCCTCGACCACGCCGACCGACCGCAGCCGCCCGGTGCGCGGGTCGTACGCGGCGATCCCCAGCCCGGCGCCGCCGCCGGTCCAGGTGGTGTAGGTGCCCAGGTAGACCCGGACCTCCCCGCGCGCCTCGGCGACACCCTCGGTCATCAGCAACCCCGCTCCCACGCCCACGGCCCCCAGGAACCGCCGCCTGTCCACTGCCACGCCCGACCTCCGCTCGCCCGTGCCCGCGGCAGGTCCCACAGTGGACTAGACCACTCGCGCAGGGCAATAGGCGCAACGAAGATTGCGTCTAGCGCAACGGATCGGCGTCCCGCAGCCGAGCCAACTCGACCAGTGGATCGTACGAGGGCTCGGGGTACACCGGAGCCACCTCCTGGAGCGTTTCCAGCAGGATCCGGGCCACCGCCCAGTTCCGGTACCACTTGCGGTCCGACGGGATGGCGAACCACGGCCCGGCGGGCGTCGAGCAGCGGGTCAGCGCGTCCTGGTAGGCGAGCAGGTACTGCGAGAACTTCGCCCGCACCGTGATGTCGCCGGGGTTGTACTTCCACCGCTTGGCCGGGTCCTCCAGCCGCGCGATCAGCCGCTCCTTCTGCCGCTCGGGCGAGATGTGCAGGAAGCACTTGACGACCGTCACGCCCGCCTCGGCCAGCTCCGCCTCGAACTCGTTGATCAGGTCGTAGCGCTCGCGCCACTGGGCGGCGGGCACCAACTGGTCCACCCGCGCGACCAGCACGTCCTCGTAGTGGGAGCGGTCGAACACGCCGATGCGGCCCGGCGCGGGCACCTGCTTGCGGATGCGCCACAGGAAGTCGTGCTTCAGCTCGGCCGGCGTCGGTTTCTTGAACGACGCGATGTGCAGGCCCTGCGGGTTCACCAGGCCCGCGACGTGCCGGATCGTGCCGCCCTTGCCCGAGGTGTCCAGGCCCTGGAGCACCAGCAGCACGCGTCGCCGCCCGCCGCCCGACCCTTCGGCGTACAGGGCTTCCTGGAGCCCGTCGAGCTGCTTGCCGACCTCGGCCATGTCCGCCGCGGCGGCCGTCTTGGTCCGCGGGCCGACCGGCGAGCCGCCCGGGTCGATCTCGGCCAGGTCGAACTCGCCGGGGACCACGCGGAAGGCGTCTTTAATCGACTGGACCTGCGTCGACTTCTTGGCCATCGTCGGACTCTAGCGGGGCGATCTTGCCGCCGCCCGCTGCGCAACGAATCACCGCAATCAAGCCGAATTGCGCAACGAAGTTAGCAAAGACGCAACACTCCCCGGATGAAATCGCTGGCGCAGGCCCCTTAGCCTGGTGACATGACCGCCATCGCCGCTCCCACCACAGGGCAGTTCATCGCACTCGACGAGCAGTGGAGCACGCACAACTACCACCCGCTGCCGGTCGTGATCTCCCACGGCGAGGGCGCGTGGGTGACCGACGTGGAGGGGCGCCGCTACCTGGACTTCCTGTCCGGGTACTCCTCGCTCAACTTCGGCCACCGCCACCCCGACCTGGTGGCGGCGGCGGTCGAGCAGCTCGGCCGCGTCACGCTGACCAGCCGCGCGTTCCACCACGACCAGTTCGGCCCGTTCTGCCGCGAGCTGGCCGAGCTGACCGGCACCGAGATGGTGCTCGCGATGAACTCCGGCGCCGAGGCCGTCGAGTCCGCGATCAAGGTCGCCCGCAAGTGGGCCTACCGGGTGAAGGGCGTGCCCGAGGGCACCGCCGAGATCGTCGTGGCCGGGTCGAACTTCCACGGCCGCACCACCACCATCGTGTCCTTCTCCACCGACGAGACCGCGCGCGCCGACTTCGGCCCGTTCACGCCGGGGTTCAGGGTCGTGAAGTACGGCGACCTGGACGCCGTGCGGGACGCGATCACCGACCGGACCGCCGCCGTGCTGATCGAGCCCATCCAGGGCGAGGCGGGCGTGGTCGTGCCGCCCGCCGGGTACCTGCCGGGCATCCGGGCGCTGTGCGACGAGCACGACGTGCTGCTGATCGCCGACGAGATCCAGTCCGGCCTAGGCCGCACCGGCGAGCTGTTCGCGCTGGACCACGAAGGCGTCCGGGCCGACCTCTACACGCTGGGCAAGGCGCTGGGCGGCGGCATCATGCCGGTGTCCGCGGTCGTGGGCAGCCGGGCGGTGCTGGGCGTGCTGCGGCCGGGCGAGCACGGGTCCACGTTCGGCGGCAACCCGCTGGCGTGCGCGGTCGGGCGGGCCGTGGTGCGACTGCTGGCCACCGGGGAGTTCCAGGAGCGGTCCCGCGAGCTGGGCGGGCACCTGCACGCGCGGCTGGGCGAGCTGGTCGGGCGCGGGGTGGCCGAGGTGCGCGGGCGCGGGCTGTGGGCGGGCGTGGAGATCGCGCCGGGCGGTCCGCGCGGGCGCGAGGCCTCCGAGGCGCTGGCCGGGCTGGGCGTGCTGTGCAAGGAGACCCAGGACACCACGCTGCGCGTCGCTCCCCCGCTGGTCATCACGCGCGAGGAGCTGGACCGGGGCGTAGACGCGATCGCCTCGGTGTTGGATGGCGCGCCTCCGGCGCGCGGCTCGGCCGCCCTGTAGTCGGCTCATCACGCCACGTTTCCCGCCGATCGAAAGGCGTGATCGACGGGAAACGTGGCGTGACAAGCCGACGCGGCCTCGCGTATCACTGCGGGATTCCCGTGCGATATTGCGGTTATGGGTGAGCAGAGGCGGGCCGCGGCGGCCGTCGCGTTGGGGCGCTGGACCGAGCCGGAAGAGGTCCTGGCCGAGGGCCGTGCGCTGCGGTCGGTCGTGCCGCACGAGGCGCACCGGTCGATGAAGCTCGCCCCGGGGCGTCCGTCGGTGGTCGAGTTCATCGAGGCGTCCAACGAGGGGCGGCTGCCGGGGCTGGTGCCGTTGCGCGTCGGGCGGATGCTGGCGTCGCCGTTCGCGTTCTTCCGGGGCAGCGCGGGCCTCATGGCGGGCGACCTCGCCGTGGGCGCGCGCAGCGGGCTGGACGCCCAGCTGTGCGGCGACGCGCACGCCGCGAACTTCGGCCTGTACGGCACGCCCGAGGGCCGGATCGTCATGGACATCAACGACTTCGACGAGACGCTGCCCGGCCCGTGGGAGTGGGACCTCAAGCGGCTGGTGACGTCGCTGGTGCTGGCCGGGCGCGAGGGCGGGGTGTCGGAGAAGGGGTGCCGGGACGCCGCCACGGACGCGGTGCGCGCGTACCGGGGCGCGGTGCGGCACCTGGCGGAGATCCCGTTCCTGGAGTCGTGGTCGGCGTTGGGCGACGAGTCCGTGCTGACCAAGACGAAGGCCGACGACCTGCTGGACGAGTTCACCAGGGCCGCGTCCAAGGCGCGCAAGAACACCAGCGCGAAGGTGGCGGCGAAGTGGACGCGGCGGGAGGGCGAGCACTGGCGGTTCATCGCGGACCCGCCCGTGCTGAGCCGGATCCCCGAGGCCGAGGCTTCGTCCGTCGTCGCCGCACTTCCGTCCTATGTGGACACCCTGCGCGAGTCGCGGTACAACCTGATCATGCGCTACGGCGTGTCGGACGTGGCGTTCCGCGTGGTCGGCACCGGCAGCGTGGGGTTGCGCAACTACCTGATCCTGTTGCACGGCAACGGCAACGAGGCCCTGGTGTTGCAGGCGAAGGAGGCCCGGCGGTCGGCGTTGGCCCCGTTCCTGACCGTTCCGGAGGCCAGGCACGAGGGCAAGCGGATCGTGCACGGGGCGCGGCTGGTGCAGGCGGAGACCGACATCCTGCTCGGCTGGACCACCATCGACGGCCGCCCGTTCATCGTCCGCCAGTTCCGCAACCGCAAGGGCGAGATCGACGCGACGACCCTCAAGCGCGACGACCTGGACGACTACGGCCGCTTCGCCGGCGCCCTGCTGGCCCGCGCGCACTCCCGTTCGGTGGACCCGCGCCTGCTGGCGGGCTACTGCGCGAACGGTGACGGGTTGGACGACGCTCTCGCGCGTTATGCGTTCGACTACGCCGACCAGACGACCGCCGACCACGAGGACCTGGTGAAGGCGGTGCGCACCGGCCGCCTGCCCGCGCTGGTCGAGTAGAACTGGTGTCATGGGGTCTGTGCGCGAGGTCGCGTTCCGCAGTGGCGATGTGGAGTTGGCGGGGACCCTGGTCGTGCCCGACGGGGGTGGGCCGGGGGTCGTCATGGTCGGCGGGTCCGGCCCGTCGGACCGGGACAACGACACCCACTTCCCGCCCGTCAAGCGGCGCCTGGCAGCGGCCGGGATCGCCGTGCTGTCCTACGACAAGCGCGGTGTGGGCGGGTCGTCGGGCGACTGGCGGGACGGGACGTTGGACGACCTCGCCGCGGACGCGTCGGCGGCGCTGGAGTTCCTGCGCGCGCAGCCCGGGGTGGGGCCGGTCGGGTTGTTCGGGCACAGCGAGGGCGGTTGGGTGGTGCTGCGCGCGGCGGGGAGCATGGCCGTGCCGTGGGTGGTCACCAGCGGCTGTCCCGGCATGACGCCCGCCGAGCAGGACCGGTACGCGCTGGAGCGCCTGCTGCGGCGGACGCCCGACGCCGCGCCGCCCGACGTCGCCGCCGGTCTCGCCCTCTACGACCGGCTGGTCGAGGCCGGCAGGCGGGACGCCGACCACGCCGGAGCCCAACGCCTCATCGCGACCTCGCCGCCGGTCTTCCGCGACCTGTTCGAGCGGCTCTGGGGTGAGGTGGACGAGCGCCTGTGGAGCTTCACCAAGCGCAAGCAGGACCACGACCCCGTGCCGGACCTCCTGGCGCTGCGCTGCCCGCTGCTGGCGCTGTTCGGCGGGTCCGACGAGCTGGTGCCGATCGCCGAGAGCGTCCACGTCTTCGCCGCGGCCGCCTGCCACCCCGGCCGCGACCCGCGGGCCACGCTCACCGTCGAGGTGCTGCCCCACGCCAACCACCGCCTGCTGGTCGACGGACACCCCGCGCCGGGCTACCTCGACACGCTGACCCGCTGGATCACCACCGCGCGCTGACCGACGTCGTCCACGAGTCACCGCACCCGGCGCACGCGTTCCTCGTCCCACACCGGTTCCGGCACCTCCACCACCTCGCCGTCCGACCGGAACAACAGGAACCGGTCGAAGGAGCGGGCGAACCAGCGGTCGTGGGTGACCGCCACCACCGTGCCCGTGAACTCCGCCAGCGCCGCCTGCAGCGCCTCCGCCGAGTTCAGGTCCAGGTTGTCCGTCGGCTCGTCCAGCAACAGCAACGTCGCGCCCGACAGCTCCAGCAACAGCACCTGGAACCGCGCCTGCTGCCCACCCGACAGCGTCTCGAACCGCTGGTCCCCCGACCGCGCCAGCCCGTACCGGTCCAGCACCGCCATCGCCGCCCCGCGGTCGCGGCCCGGACGGCCCTCCGCGCCGTGCCACAGGATGTCCACCAGGGTCCGGCCGATCCACTCCGGGTGCTGGTGCGTCTGCGCGAACAGCCCCGGCACGACCCGCGCGCCCAGCTTCCACGCGCCCGTGTGCGCCACCTCCGCACCACCAAGCAAGCGCAGGAAGTGGCTCTTGCCCGACCCGTTCGAGCCCAGCACCGCCACGCGGTCGCCGAAGAACACCTCGGCGTCGAACGGCTTCATCAAGCCGCTCAACTCCAACCCGGCGCACGTGACGGCCCGCACCCCGGTCCGCCCGCCCCGCAACCGCGGCGCCACCTTCTCGCTCGACGGCAGCTCCGGCGGCGGCCCGGCCTCCTCGAACTTCGCCAGCCTGGTCTTCATCGCCCGGTACTTCTGGGCCATCGCCTCGCTGATCTTGGCCTGGACCTGCAACGTCCGCACCAGCTCCCTGAGCCGCGCGTGCTCCTCGTCCCACCGGCGGTGCAGTTCGGCCAAGCGCTCCACGCGGGCCTCGCGCGCCGCGTGCCAGGTGCCGAACGAACCGACGTGCGTCCACGCCGAGTGCGCCTCCACGGTCACCACGTGCGTGGCGGCGACGTCGAGCAGCTCCCGGTCGTGGCTGACCAGCAGCACGGCCTTGCCGGTCTCGACCAGCCGCTCCTCCAGCCACCGCTTGCCGGGCACGTCCAGGTAGTTGTCCGGCTCGTCGAGCAGCAGCACCTGCTCGGGACCGCGCAGCAACGCCTCCAGGACCAGGCGCTTCTGCTCGCCGCCGGACAGCGTCCGCACCTCGCGGAACCGCGCCCGGTCGAACGGGACGCCCAGGGCCGCCACCGTCACGGTGTCCCACAGCACCTCGGCGTCGTAGCCGCCGGCCTCGCCCCAGTTGGCCAGCGCCGCCGCGTAGCGCAGCTGGGTGGGCTCGTCGTCGGTCTCCATCAACGCCAGCTCGACGGCGTCCAGCTCCAGGGCCGCGTCGCGCAGCACCCGGGGTGAGGCGGCCAGCAGCAGGTCGCGGACCGTGGAGGAGTCCCGCACCGAGCCGACGAACTGCGGCATCACGCCCAAGCCGCCCTGCACCCGGACGGAACCCTCGGCCGGCGTCAGCTCACCGGACAGGATGCGCAGCAGCGTCGTCTTGCCGACGCCGTTCGCGCCGACCAGCGCCACCACCGCCGTCGCGCCGACCTTGAACGACACGTCGCGGAACAGCTCGCGGCCGTCCGGCAGGCGGTAGGCGAGCCCGTTCGCGTCCAGGAATCCCACGCCGGGCATGGTCGCCCGGAACCACGCCGCGAAGCGAACGGGTTTTCTACCGCCAGGTGTAGCCGCGCATCAGCAGCGCGAGCGCCGCGCAGCCGAACGACGCCAGCGCGGGCCCCAGCGCCGACAGCACCATCAGCAACACTCCCAGGGCCGCGAAGACCGCGGCCAGGACGTGGGCACAGGTCATGCGGCGCGGACGACCGGAGGCCAGCACACCGGCCAGGTCGGGGGCGTCCGCGGACAGTCTGTGCTCGATCTCGCGCAGAGTCCGGCGTTCCGCATCGCTCATCACGGGCGTGGGATACCCGGCGCCTACCGGGCAAAACTAGCGCGAAAGGGCTACCAGCCGGGACACCGCGCGGAGGTACTTCTTGCGGTAACCGCCGCGCAGCATCTCCTCCGTGAACAGCTCCGACAGCGCCTCGCCGGACACCGCCACGGGGATGTCCCGGTCGTAGAGCCGGTCCCCGAACGCGACCAGCCGCAGCGCCACGGCCTGGTCGGGCGCGGGCCGCACCCCGCGCAGGAACACCGCCGACACGCCGTCGAGCAGCCGCCCGTACCGGGAGGGGTGGATTTGGGCGAGCCGGGCGCACAGCGCGCCGAAGTCGTCCAGGGTCGCGCCCGGGGTGCTGGCGGCCTTGGCCACCAGGTCCTCGTCGGACATCGGGTCGGGCGCGTCGGGCAGCCCGCGGTGCCGGTAGTCCGGGCCGTCCACGCGCACGACGGTGAACCTGGCCGACATGGACTGGATCTCGCGCAGGAAGTCCGCCGCCGCGAACCGGCCCTCGCCGAGCTTGTCCGGCAGCGTGTTGGAGGTCGCCGCGACCGCCACGCCGGCCGCCGTCAGCTCCTTGATCAGGCGGGTGACCAGCATGGTGTCGCCGGGGTCGTCCAGCTCGAACTCGTCGATGGCGAGCAGCTTGTGCCCGGACAGCCGCTGGACCGTCTCGGTGAACCCCAGCGCGCCGACCAGGTTGGTGACCTCGACGAACGTCCCGTAGGCCTTGGGGCCGGGCACGGCGTGCCACAGCGAGGCCAGCAGGTGGGTCTTGCCGACGCCGAACCCGCCGTCGAGGTACAGGCCGGGTTTGCCCTCCTCGGCGGACCGGCGGAACAGCGACCCGAAGAACCCCTTGCCCGCGCCCGCGGCGGAGACCCGCTCGGCGAACGCCCGGCACGCCTCGACCGCGGCGGCCTGGCTGGGCTCGTCGGGGTTGGGCAGGTAGGTGGCGAAGCGGACCCCGTCGAAGCGGGGCGGCGGGACCATCGCCCCGACCAGTTCGTCCGCGTCGACGCGGGGATCGCGGTCGGACAGGCGCGGGGCAGACATGCCCGCAGCGTAACGGCGTGCTGGGATGGGGACGTGCAGATGTTGTGGCCGCCACCCGCCGCTGAGATCACCGACACAGAGCTGGAACGCCTCTACGACTACCCGCCGGACCTGGACCGGCCGTGGGTGCAGGTCAACTTCATCTCCAGCCTCGACGGCGCGGTGTCGGTGGCCGGCAAGTCCGGCGGCCTGGGCAACCCGGCGGACAAGAAGGTCTTCGCGCTGGGCCGCGACCTGGCCGACGTGGTCCTGGTCGGCGCGGGCACCGCCCTGGTCGAGGGCTACCAGGGGGTCAGGGCGGGCGAGGTGCGCCGCGAGCGCCGGGCCCGGCTGGGGCTCGCGGAGGTGCCGCCGATCGCCGTGGTGACCGCGCGGTGCTCGATCACGCCGGACTCGCCGCTGGTCGCCACCACCTCCGTGCCGCCGATCGTGCTCACCACGTCGGCGGCCCCGGTCGAGCGGCGCGAGGCCCTCGCCGAGGCGGGCGCGGACGTCGTGGTCGCGGGCGAGGAGGAGGTGGACCTGCGGCGGGCGCTCAAGGCGCTGGACGACCGCGGCCTGCGGCGGGTGGACTGCGAGGGCGGTCCGGTGCTGTTCGGCGCGCTCATCGCGGCGGACCTGGTGGACGCGCTGTGCATCACGTTCGCGCCGCTGCTGGCCGCCGGCGACGCGGGCCGCATCGCCACCGGCCCCCTGCCCGACGCGCCGCGCGACATGGAGCTGGCGTCGGTCCTGCGCCACGAGAGCGCCCTGCTCCTCCGCTACCGCCGGACGTGATGCGCGTCACATCACCGTGAGGACTTGAGCACTGTCCGCATCCGAACCGGTGCACAACGGATTCGGAGAGGACCACCCATGGCTGACCGGAACACGGCCGCGAAACCGGACGTCGTGCCCGCCCGCCTGGCCGACGACACGGCGCAGGGCAAGACGATCATCGCCTCCTCGGTGGTGCAGAAGGTCGCGGGCATCGCGGCGCGGGAGATCTCCGGCGTGTACGCGCTGGGCGGCGGGGTGCAGCGGGCGTTCGGCGCGCTGATCGAACGCATCCCCGGCGCGGGCACGGCCACCACGACCGGCGTCAGCGTGGAGGTCGGGGAGAAGCAGGCCGCGATCGACCTGGACATCGTGGTCGAGTACGGGGCCGGGATCGTGGACCTCGCGCGGGCCGTGCGGCGCAACGTGATCACCAGCGTCGAGCGGATCACCGGGCTGGAGGTCATCGAGGTCAACATCGCCGTCAACGACATCCACCTGCCCGAGGAGAACGGCGGCGAGCAGGCGCAGTCGCGGGTCGAGTGATGGACCCCGCCGAACGCGTCGAGGCCGCGCTGCTCGCCCACCCGTCGGTGGCGCGGCTGCACGGCGGTGTCGCCTCCTACCTGCCCGGCCGCCGCGTGGACGGGGTGCGCCTGGCCGAGCGGACGTCCGTGTCCGTCGTGCTGCGGCCCGGCCGGCCGATCCCGGAGGTGGTCGCCGAGCTGCGCGCGGCCGTCCGGGAGGTCGCCGGGGACGCGCCGGTGGACGTCACCGTGGCCGACCTGGAGGACCCGTGACGACCCGGGCCGACATCCGCGCCTTCATCCGGCGGCACCACCCCGACGTCGGCGGTGACCCCGAGTTCTTCGCCCGGGGCCTCGCCGACCTGCGCGCGGCCCGCCGCGACGGCACCGGCAGCCGGTTCGACGCGCCGGTCGTCGTGGTGCGGCGGACCTGGTGGACCCGGCTGTTCACGCGCCGCCCCCGGCGCGTCCTGGACTAGGAGCACAAGGCATGAACGCAACCCAGACCGGACTGCTCGCGGGCCTGGTCCTCGGCCTCGCCGCCACGACCGGGTTCACCGCGTTCCTGGTGACGCTCGCGGTGGGCGTGATCGGGCTGGTCGTCGGCCGCGTGCTGGACGGGCAGCTCGACCTGAACGACCTGTTCGGCCGGGGCCGCGACCGGTGAACGACCGCGGCACCCTCGAAGTTCACCCGTCCGTGGTGCGCAAGGTGGCGGCGCGGGCCGCCGGTCCCGGGGCCTCGGTGAAGGTGACCGGCGAGGACGACTACGTGGACGTGGCCGTGCGGCTGGCCCTGCCGTACCCGGTGCGGGTGCGCGCGGCGGCCTCCGAGGTGCGCCGCGTGGTCACCGAGGAGGTCCAGCGGATCACCGGGTACCGGGTGCGCGGGGTCGATGTGACGGTGTCCGCGCTGGTGTCCGAGCCCCGATCGCGAGTGGAGTGAGCCGTGCGCGTGCTGCTGCGGGTGCTGTCCCCGGTGCTGGGCCTGGCGGTGGCCGCCGCCGGGCTGCTGCTGGTCGCGGAGGTCGCCTGGCACTGGTCCGGGCGCGGGCACCTGGTGCCGTGGCACCGGCTGGCCGACCCGCGGTGGACCGACGACCGGGTGCGGGCGGTCGCGCTGCTGACCATCGCCGCGGGCGTGCTGCTGCTCGTGCTCGCGGCGCTCTCCCGGCGGACCTTCGTTCGCCTGCACTCCCCCGCCGAGGGCGTCGTCGTCGCCACGACGCCCACCGCGCTGGCGCGGGTCGTCGGCCACCGGGTGCGCGCGGAGGACGGCGTGACCGGCGCGACGGTGACCGCGTCCAAGCGGCGCGTGCACGTCCGCGCGACCAGCGGCCTGCACGACGAAGCCACCCTGCGGCCCCGGCTGCTGGAGGTCGCGCGCGAGGCGGTGGCGAACCTGCCCATGCCGCACCACCCGAAGGTGTCGGTCGTCGTCCACTCCCCCAAGGACCGCCCCTTCCAGGACCGCCCACTCAAGGAACGCGCCGCGGAGGACCGCCCGTGATCGCCCGCTCGTACCGCACGGAACGCGTCTGCGCGACCCTGCTCGGCGCCCTGGTCCTGCTGGCCGGCGCGGGCGCGCTCGCGCTGAACCTGCTGGGGATCGACCGCCCGGTCACGGACCTGGGCCCGCTGCGCCCCCACCTGCTGTGGCTGCGGATCGGCGCGCTGGTCCTCGGGGTCGCGGCGGTCGTGGTCGGCCTGCGGTGGGCGTGGCGGGCGCTGACCCCCGAACGGCACCCCGACCTGGAGTTGGAGGACGGCCTGACGGTCACCGCGGACGCGCTGGCCCAGGCCGTGCAGACCGACGCCGCGCGGGTCGGCGGGGTCACCGCCGCGCGGGTGAAGGTGATCGGCGCGCCCGCGCTGCGCGTGACGCTGACCCTGCGGCAGGGCGCGGACGTCCGCCGCGTCTGGCAGGACCTGGAAGGCGTGCTCACCCGCGCCCGCGACGCGCTCGACGTCCCCGCGCTGCCCGCCGCCGTCCGGCTCGACCTGGCCGCCCGCGCCAAGCGGCGCGTCCGCTGAGAACGGCGTGCGCCGACCGGCGTCACCAGGCAGGATGGCGCGCGTGGTGCTTCCGCTGAACCCGCCCGTCCAGCCCATGCTCGCCAACTCGGTGGACGAGGTCCCCGCCGGCGACGGCTGGGTGTTCGAACCCAAGTGGGACGGCTACCGCTGCCTGGTGTTCCGCGACGGCGACGAGGTCGTGCTCCAGTCGCGCAGCGGCAAGCCGCTCAACCGGTACTTCCCGGAGGCCGTCGCCGCGCTCCTGCGCACCCTGCCCGACCGGGTCGTGGTGGACGGCGAACTGGTGGTCGCCAAGGACGACAAACTCGACTTCGACGCCCTGTCCGAGCGCATCCACCCGGCCGAGAGCCGCGTCAAGCTGCTCTCGGCCCAGACCCCGGCCGCGTTCGTGGCGTTCGACCTGCTGGCCACCGGCGACACCGTCCACCTGGACGAGCCCACCACCAAGCGCCGCGCGCGGCTGGAGGAGCTGATCACCCCGGGCGACTCGCTCTACCTCACGCCCGCCACCACCGACGCCGAGCTGGCCCGGCAGTGGTTCGACCTGTTCGAGGGCGCGGGCCTGGACGGCGTCATCGGCAAGCCCGCCGGCAGCCCGTACACGCCGGGCAAGCGCACGCTGGTCAAGGTCAAGCACGCCCGCACCGCCGAGTGCGTGGTGGGCGGCCTGCGCTGGCACAAGGACACCGAGCCCGGCACCGCCGTCGGCTCCCTGCTGCTGGGCCTGTACGACGACAACGGCATCCTCAACCACGTGGGCGTCGTCGGCTCCTTCAAGGCGGCCGAGCGCCGAGCCCTCGCCGAGGAGCTCAAGCCGCTGATCACCACCGACGACCACCCGTGGCTGGTCGAGCCGGACGGCCGCCGCCTGCCCGGCGAGATCAACCGCTGGCGCAGCAAGCAGGCCGACTGGGTCCCGCTGCGCCCCGAGCGCGTGCTGGAGATCGCCTACTCCCAGACCGAGGGCGCGCAACCGGTCCGGCTGCGCCACAACGGCCAGTTCCGCCGCTGGCGCCCGGACCGCGAGCCGGCGTCGTGCCGCTACGACCAGCTCGACCAGCCCGCCCGCTACGACGTCGAGTCGGTGCTGCGCGGCGAGGTCCGTCCCGCCTGAAAACCACCCCGCCGGCAAGATCGTCGGGCTACCGTTGTCCGCCGTGGCGACGACTGTCGAAGCGCTGGTCCAGGAACTCGACGACCGGATGGCGAAGGACTGCCGCACCCTCACCAGGTGGCGTCACGTGCACCGGACGGTGGGCGTGTTCTACACGATCGTGCTGGTGCTCGTGCCGGCCGTGCTGGCGGTGGGGTTCACGTCCTCGGAGACCGTCCTGGGCAAGACGTTGCTGCTGGTCGCGGCGGTGGTGGGCGGTTTGAACGTCACCTTCAAGCCCTACCTGCACAGCCAGAAGCGCCGGGCGGACGTCAACAACATGCGCCGCCTGCGCGACCAGTTCCGCGCCGAGGTGACCGACAGCCAGGACGCGAAGGCCGTCTACGAGAAGTACTCGGCGCTCTACGCGGAGGTGTTCGAGGCGCGGGGCCGCGAGCTGGTGGACGGCCACCTGGGCAAGGAGGAGATCACCAAGGAGGAGACCGGCCGGCAGTAGGCCCGAGGGCTCACCCGCCGCGCGCGGCCCGCACCTTGGCGAGGAAGTCGTCCACGGAGTGGCGGGCCACCTCGCGCCCGATGACGTCCAGCGGCAGGTCGTCCGCCGTCCGGAACCGCACGCAGCTGCGGCCCATGTCCAGCTTGCGGCCGGTCGCCTCGAACTCGGCTCGGAACTCCTGCTCGCGGTCGCCGTACACGCCCATCAGGTACAGCGAGAGGTGGTTCTTCTGCGCCGCCAACGCCACGTACCCCAGCGGTTGGCCGTTGTAGGTCTTGCCGGAGCGGCTCAGCGGCACGGAGTAGGTGATCATGCCCCAGGCCATCGCCTCCTCGTACCCCTCGGGGAGGTTCGCGAGGACGACGGCCCGCACGGCGGCGACGGCCTCCCGCCGGTCGGCGGGCAGCTCGTCCAGGTAGGCCTCGACCGTCGACGCCTGGCTCCGCACCACCACTGACCTCCGCTAAGCGTCCGGCCGCGCACTCCGCGTCGCGCCGACCGAGGCGAGCACCACGCAACACACCGCCACCCATTGTGCGGGACGCAGCGCTTCGTGCAGCAGGAGCAAACCGGCGACGGCCGCCACCGCGGGCTCCAGGCTCATCAGGATGCCGAACACGCGCGGCGGGATGCGCCGCAGCGCCTCCAGCTCCAGCGAGTACGGGACGACCGACGACATCAGCGCGACGGCCGCGCCGGCGATCAGCACGACCGGGTCGAGCAGCGCCGCGCCCGCCTCGGCCACGCCGAACGGCAGCGCCACCAGCGCGCCGAACACCATCGCCAGGGCCAGGCCCTTGCCGTCGGACGTGCGGCTGCCCAGCGCGGCGGTGAGCAGGATGTAGCCCGCCCAGCACACGCCCGCGGCCAGCGCGAACAGCACACCGCCCAGCTCCAGGCCGCCGTCCGCCCTGGTCAGCAGCACGACGCCGACCGCGGCGAGCAGCGCCCACAGCCCGTCCAGCCAGCGCCGCGACCCGATGACGGCCACCGCGAGCGGCCCGAGGAACTCGATGGTCACCGCCGCGCCCAGCGGGATGCGCTCGATGGCCTGGTAGAAGGTCAGGTTCATCACGCCCAGCACCGAGCCCAGCCCGGCGACGACCAGGAGCGTGTGCCGGTCCAGCCGCAGCGACGGCCGCCACACCAGCAGCAGGATCACCGCGGCGAGCGCGAGCCGCAGCGTCACCGTGCCCGCCGCGCCGGCCAGCGTGAACAGCTGCTTGGCCACCGCCGCGCCGACCTGGACGCTGATCACGCCCAGCAGCACCAGCGCCGGTGGCGGGATGGCGCCGTACGCGCGTGCTACGGCCGCGAACGGCCCGGACGAGGGGAGCCGCCGCTCGGGCATGCCTTCGATGTGCGCCATGACCACGTCGGCCATTCTCACCCGGCCCGCTCACCGAAGTCTCACGGGTTTTGTGTGAGGCTCTGCACCGGACACCCGGAGACCGCGAGATCGTGTGGAAGGCAGGGACGACAAGTGCCGCGTCGGCGTCACGCCGCCATGTTGCTGGTGGCCCTGAGCGCGCTGACCGCGTGCAGCGCGGGGCCCTCCACGCGCCCGGTCATAGCGGTGCGCGGGGACACCCAGCCCACCGAGTCGGCGCAGCCGAGCGGGCCGCGCGACGTACCGCCGCTGGAGAACTACGACACGCAGCTGTCCTGGTCGCAGTGCACGGAGACCACGAAGCTGCGCATGGGCGCCACCGCGCCGGCCGGTGACCAGACCTACGAGTGCGCGCGGCTGACGGTCAAGCTGGACACGACCGGGCGGCCGGGTCGGGGCAGCCTGGGCATGGCGCTGCTGCGCGTGGGCACCGGCGGCAGCCCGCTGGTCGTGGTCGGCGACGCGGACGGCGAGCCGGGCACGCTGAAGGCGGCGCGGCTGGCCGCGTCGCTGCCGCCGGAGACGCTGAGCACGTTCACCCTGATCGGGGTGGACCGGCGGGGCACCGGCAAGTCCGACCCGGTGCAGTGCGTGCCGGAGGTGGCGCGGGTCGGGATCGTCGAGTCCGACCCGGACTCCGCCGACCAGGACGACCTGCTGGAGTGGGTCGGCCGGGCCAGCCACGAGTGCGTGCTGGACCTGGAGAACAAGCTGACCGCCGTGGACTCGTGGCGGGCGTCGGCGGACCTGGAGCAGCTGCGCGAGGCGCTGGGCGTCGGCGTGCTCAACGCGATCGGCGTGGGCGACGGGTCGCGGGTGCTGACGATGTACGCGAGCCGCTACCCCGAGCGGATCGGCCGGATGGTGTTCGACGGGGCGCCGGACCCGACGCTGGACGTGCCGGGCGTGGCCGAGGCGCGGGCGGTCGCGGCGGAGGCGGCGTTCACCGCGTTCGAGAAGGACTGCGTGGTGCGCGGGTGCCCGTTGGGCGCGGACGCGACGAAGCGGTACACGGCGTTGCTGACCAGGTTGCGGGACAAGCCGTTGCGCGGCAACGACCTCGACCTCACGGCGGGCACGGCGGTGTCGGCGGTGCTCGCGGGGTTGGCCGACCGGCCGCGCTGGCCGGCGCTGGCGGACGCGATCGTGGCGGCCGAGGGCGGCAACGCCGCGCCGCTGACCGACTTCGTGCGCCGGCACGTGGTGGACCGCGACGACAACCCGCCGTCGCTGGACGCGGCGCTGGTGACGGCGTGCAACGACACGACGACCCGGATCCCGCCGGAACGGGTGAAGGTGATGACCGAGGACTGGCGGTCCAAGCACCCGCTGTTCGGGTCGTGGTTCGCGCGCCGGATGCTGCAGTGCGGGCCGTTCCCGGTGCCGCAGGCGGTGAAGGTGCCCAAGCTGAGCAGCGCGCCGCCGATCCTGGTGGTCAGCACCGCCAACGACCCGGTGACGCCGCAGGGTGGCACCGAGCGGGCGGCGCAGGCGTTGCCCGCCGGGGTGCTGGTCGGCTGGCAGGGCAGCGGGCACGGCGCGCTCGGGCAGTCGGCCTGCGCGACGGCCGCCGCGCACGATTTCCTGGCGAATGCGAAAGTGCCCGCCGGCGGCACCGTCTGCCCGCCCTGATCGATTACTCGGGTATCAATACGAATTTCGCGGTGATATGCGAGAAAGGGGTCCCGCGCCGGTTGGCGCGGGACCCCTTTTCGTGCTCCTGCCGGTCGGGTCAACAGCTTGAGCAGCACCCGCAGCCGGGACCGGTGCAGCCGCCGCAGCAGCCGCAACCGCTCATCTGGGCCTGCTCGGCCGTCGTGATCTCTACCGCCATCATGGCCTCCCCGTGATCGCGCGGACATCCAGCACTGGCAAGGTATGACGGGCACCACGGTGCGCCCTACCGCCGGGCAGGGGAAGTGCTGTCACCCGATCGCTCACCATTTATCATCAGAATGTCGCACTGCGTGCCGGAATTTCAGCCGGTCAGCTCGTCCAATGCCCGTTGGGCGGCTTCCAACTCGGCACGCAGTTGTTCGACCCGGGCCATGTGCCGTTCCCGAGCGGCACTCAAAACCCCTTCGACCGCTTCGTCCACCTCGGGCGGCAACAACTTCGCCGCCTGCGCCACCGCCGAAGCCGCGACCGGCGCGCCCTTGAGGACCCGCTTGGCGCCGGTCTGCACGTCGACCGTCCACTCCCCCTCGGCCGTGGAGGTGAGGGTGACCGTGACCTCGGCGGGCTTCGCCTGCTTGCGGGCCGCCGGGCGGGCGGGCCTGGTCTCCGGCTTGGTCTCGGCGGGGTGGGGGGTCGCGGGCTTCGGGGTCGTCTTGGCGGGCACTGGTCTCGGCTCCGGTTCGTAGGGGTACTCGATCGGGGCGGGCTCGGGTGTCGGGGTCTCGGCGGGCTTGGCCGGGGCGGCCTTCTTGCGCGGGGCGGGCTTCTCCAGGGTCAGCTCTCCGGGCGAGAACGACAACTCGTCCTTGGCCCCGGTGGGGCGGACCTGGATGAAGTCGCCCTCCTCCGGCTCGGTGAACGCGAGCACCTTGGCCGACCGGCCCGCCTCCACCCCGACGGCGGCGGCGGTGAACCAGACCATCGGGGGACGCCCCTCGGCGAGTTCGGAGCGCAGGTGGTCGAGGTCCTCCGGGGAGAGTGACTTCTGCTTCGCCTTCACCATGGGGGCACCTCCGCTGCGGACAAGATCGGTCAGCGTGCAGCTTGCCCTACGGCACCGACAATTCCGCGGGCTCGTGCCCCAACTGTGCGGCCGGGGGGTGGCGAGCGCAAGGGGCGGCGTCGGTCCACAGTGGACTGGAGGTGGGTGGCGGGCGGCGTGGTGGGGCGGCCGGCGCAGGGGTCGCGGTGGTGGTGGGGTCGCGGTGGTGGCGCGGCGGTGGCGGCGGTGGCGGCGCGGCGGCGGCGGCGCGGCGGCGGCGGGGGTTGGGTCGTGTCGGCGGCGTGGGGGTGGGGGTGGTCGGTAGGGCGGATGGCTTTGTCGCTTCGGGCGTTCCGCCCGCCCGCCCCCACCCAGGCCACCCCGCACAAGCCCCAACTGCCCCCGCCTGCGGCGGACCGCCTTCGGCGGAAGAGCGACTGCCCCGCCTGCGGCGGGGGCCGACTGCCCACCTTTGGCGGGCAGTCGGCCGTGGGTCGGGCTAGATCGGGTTCCCGTTGGTGCCGCAGATGCGGCCCGCGTTGATGCAGTTGCGCACCCTCCGCTCCAGTTCACCCTGGTCCCACGCGTTGATGAAGTCCCCGTGGAAGGTGTAGCCCGGCGCGGTCGTCACGTTGACGCCGTTCACCGTCCCGCCCAGGGACAGGCCGCCCCCGTTGACCGGGTAGGTGATCAGGAACTCCAGCCTGGGCAGGACCACGTTGTGCGTCGACGGGCAGGACCCGTTCCAGAACACGATGTGGTCCTTGTGGTTCGCGCTGTCCAGGTCCCGGCCGTTCCAGCAGGTCGGGAAGTCCAGGTACGTCTCCAGCTTCGTGCCCGGCGGGCAGTTCATGAAGTCCCGGCTGGACGGCGATTGCGTGGTGCACGACCACCGCGCGGACGGGTTCTGGTCCGGGCTGGTCGCCCGCGCGTTGCCCACGACGTACCGCAGGTTCGCGGGCGGCACCACGGCCCGCTGCATGTCGTGGATGCCCTGGTAGTACACCGTCACGCTCTCCGGCGCGACCGGCACCCCGTTCTTGTAGAGCGTGGGCACCCAGTACGCCGACAGGTCCACCACCGGGTCGCACGTGGTGCCCGCCGCGCGCAGCGAGGTGTAGGTGGAACCGGCGTTGGTGGACCGGTTGCCGAAGAACTCGTGGATGTGCGAGACACCGGGCTGACCCGGGTAGATGATCGGGTCGTGCCCGGCCCGGTGGCTCGCGCGGCAGTTGGCGCGGAACTCCGAGGCCGCCAGGGCCCCCGGCTGCGCCTGGATCGCCGCGGACTGGGCCGCGTCGGGCGCGCCGGGGTGGCCGCTGTGGTCGACGTGGTTCGCGCCGGCCGGCCGGAGGCCGACCACGGCCCCGATCAGGACGACCGCGACGGCTACCGCCGCCGCCCCGATCGAGCCGCGTGTTCGGACGTGCATGTGCCTCTCCCTTCCGACTTCAGGGGATGCGGCGGCGGGGTGCTACTGGGCGAAGGTGAGCCAGTTGACGTTGACGAAGTCGGCGGGCTGGCCGCTGGTGAAGGTCAGGTACACGTCGTGGCGGCCGGTGACGCCGGTGATGTTCGCCGGGACCGTCCGCCAGCTCTGCCACCCGCCGGTGTCGCCGACGGCGAAGCTGCCCAGCACGGTCCCGGTGGGGCTGCCCAACCGGACCTCCACCAGACCGCTGACGCCACCCGCCGCGCCGCTGGCGACCCGGGCGGAGAACTGGCGGGCGGTGCGGGTGCCGAAGTCCACGCCCCGGTACAGGGCCCAGTCGCCGTTGGCGATGTGGCTGAGGTTCGAGCCGCCGCCGGTGTCGGCGGTGGTCTCGGTCGCCAGGCCGTTCTGCTGGTCGTACGACTCGGCCTGGATGGTCGAGAACGCGTCACGGGAGACGGGCGGCGCGGTGGTGGTGGTGGTCGTGGTCGTGGTGGTTGTCGTCGTCGTGGTGGTCGTGGTGGGGGTGGTGCCGGAGCCGGAGTCGGTGCCCGAACCCAGCGGGCCGCGCCAGGCGGTGGCGCCGGCGGGGACGGCAAGCGTTTGCCCGTCGGAGAACGTCACCGTGACCGCGCTCGCCGTCGGGTTGTAGGCGACGTACGTCCGCGCGCCGTTCTTGGACAGCACCGCGTGCGTGGGGTTGTTCGCGGTGACGGACGTGTCCGGCGTTCCGTAGGTGTTTAACGCGGTCAGCCAGTGGTAGGCGTGGGCGCGGGAGTCGCCGGGTTCGGGTTCCAGGCCCGAGCCGTACGCCGCCAGGGCCTGCGCCGGGTCGGCGAGCGCGAGGAACTGGAGGATGACGTCCTTCCACTCGACCTCGGGGCCGCCGTTGTTGGCGCGCAGCTCGGTGACGTTCTGCGTGATGTCGGACTTCCACGCCGCGTGGTAGAGCGACCCGCCGGTGATCGGCAGCATGTTGATGCCGTGGATCTCCTCGGGGTTCGCGGTCCACCACGTGCCGTAGGTGCCGCCCGCGCCCCACACGATGCCGAGCGTGTCGTGGCCGTAGGAGGACGGGAAGACGGCGTTGTCCTTGTCGAACCAGTACTGGCCGATCGCGGTCTCCTGCGTGGTGTGCAGGTAGATGCCCGCGTCGCGCAGCGCGGTGTCACCGGTGGCCTGGCCGAACAGCACGGCGGCGGTGGCGAACATCATCGCCTCGGACGAGGACTCCTCGTTGTTGCCGTGCGCGAAACCCGCGTGCCCGGACGCCCAGCCGTGGCCCGCGTAGGCGTCGAAGTGGCGCAGGAACGGGAACCTGGTCTCACCGCGGTCGTAGTTGTTGGCGTCCTTGACCAGCAGCTTGACCATGCCGCCGTAGCGGGAGTCCGACGCCCACGCCGGGTCGTGCTGCGCGACGACGGCCGCCGCCAGGACGTAGTAGCCGTAGTGGAAGTGGTGGTCGTTGAGCTCCTGGTCGGAGCCGTAGGACGCGCGGTAGCCGATGAGCGTGCCCCACGTCGGGTCGTAGGCGAAGTGGCGCTCGGTCTCGCCGGAACCCGCCGTGAGCCAGTCGGTGAGGCGGTCGCGGACCAGGGTCAGCAGGCGGTCGCGGCCGGCGGTGTAGCCGATCTGGTTGGCCACCCGGGCCAGCGCGGCCAGCCGCCACAGGGCCTTGCCGGTCCAGTACGTGTCCACCGCGCCCTTCCACGGGTCGGCGGCGTTGAGCTCCTGGTCGATCTCCGCGCGCAGCCGGTTCTGGTCGGCCTGCGTGGACAGCGGCAGGGCGGGCAGGACGCCGTTGAACGCCGTGCGGGTGGTGAAGGACGCGCCCTCGCGCAGCCGCATCTCGCCGCGTGGCGAGGTGTAGCGGTACGGGGTGACGGCGTCGGTGGAGTGCAGCCACTGGTGCCGGTAGAGCGCCTGCAGGGTGCCGGTCTGGGTGCCCTGGCGGGCGGTCGTGGTGGCGGCGTAGGTGGCGGTGAGCTGGGCGGAGGCGGTGTCGTAGGTCCAGGAGACCTTGGTGTCGGTGACGAACGAGAAGGCGTAGCGCTGGAACAGCGGCAGGGCGTCGCGCGAGGGCAGGACGGCGACGGAGAAGAACGCGGCGTTCGCGGTGGCCTCGGCGGTCCCGGTCAGGGTCCAGGCGCTGGGGCTGAACAGGGCGTAGTCGTGGCCGTTGACCGTGACGCCGAGGGTGGTGCCGGTGTTGCTCCAGACCGTGGTCGCGCCGTTGAAGCCGACGCGAGCGAGGCCGCCGGTGGCCTCCGCGTAGACGTACGGGGAGCCGTGGCCGATGGTGGTGCGCAGGGTGCGCGCGCCGTCGGTCCACAGTGGACTGACCGTCCAGTCGGACCAGCCGTCGACCTGCGTGCGCGGCGCGTTCAGGCCGGCCACGCCGACGAACAGGTCGTCGCGGTGCATGAACTCGTAGAACCGGCCGTCCGGCGTGGTGTTCGGGCTGGTCGGGTAGCCGACGCCGAGGCCCTGGGCCGCCGCGTGGAAGGTCAGCGGGTGGGCGTACATGTTCTCGGAGTACGGGTTGCCCGGGTAGCGCTGGAACACCAGCGACGACCACCAGTCGTTGGTGGGCACGGGTTTCCCGGCCATCCGCGCGGTGACCTTCGGGGTCACCGCCTGACCGGACGAGTCGACGGGGCCTTGGGTGCCGGCCGGCCTGGACGCGGCGTAACTGCCCGCGCCCACGGGTACGGCACTGGCCGGTCCGGGCAGGACGAACGGGGCCAGGGCCGCGACGAGCAGGGCGGGCACGGCGAGGCGTGGGGAACGCACAGGGGACCTCCCGAGCATCGGTGAGAGCGCTCTCACGTGTTGCGTACGGTAAACCCCGTGTTGCCGGCTGTCTACGGTCGAGTTTCTGGTTAAGCCTCTTCGACCCGGAGGTGGTACTCGCACCCGTACTCGACCGCGTAGCGCAGGTCGTAGTGGTGGACGATCTTGGGCCCGCCGTGCAGGTGGACGTGGGTGACGGTCGGCTTGGGCGCGTCCGCGGGCATGCTCACCGAGTCGACGCGCCCGTCGAGGGGGCCGCCCACGAACCGCACCACGTACGTGTTCGCCATGCCCGGCCTCCCTCTCTTCGGCGTCCTCGACCATCGTACGAGAGGTGCAGTGCCGGCACGGCTGAACTGCGGCGACAATTAGCCGGTCGGACCAAACCAGTGCTCCGCGAGGCCGTCGAGGGTGGTCGCCGCCGAGGGCACCTCGCGCAGGTACCAGGCGAGGTTGGAGTACACGTGCAGGAGGGTGTAGGCCATGACCCTGCGGGGGTCGACGGGGCGGCCGTAACCGTCGAGGAGGGCGCGCTTGGGCCCGGTCTCGCCGCGGGTGAGGAAGACGCCGGTGGCCACGAACTCGTACTCGCGGGCGGCGCGCATGGCGGGTTCGAAGTCGAACAGCCCGGTGAGCCGGCCGTCGCGGGTGAGCAGGTGGGCGCTCATGACCTCGGTGTGGACGAGGACGGGCTCGGCGTCGCCCAGGTCCACGCTGTCGAGGAAGTCGGGGATCTGCTCGGCCCAGGCCGGCGCGAGCCCGCGGCTGACCTGCCTGGCGACGCAGGCGTCGGCCTGGTCCTGGACGAAGGCCTTCCAGTCGGCCGGTTCGCCGAGCGGCGACTCGACGGCGTGCAGGGCGGCGAGCGCTTCCCCGACCTGCCGGGCGATGCCGTTCCTGCCGGGCCCGTCCAGCACCGGCCACACGTCCTTGACGACGTCCCCGTGCAACCGTTCCATGTGCACGAACCCCCAGCCGCCGAACTCGCCGGCGGCGAAGAGTTCGGGGGTGGGCACGGGGAGCTTGCCGTGGACCGCTTCCAGCACGTCCCGTTCGGTGGCGACTTCGTCCAGGTGAACGGCGGGGAAGAGCTTGAGCACGTCCCGCTCCCCCACGGCGTACACAGGCAACGACCCCTCCACGAACCGCTCAACGTCACCGCTGAGGTTGAGGTGCCGACACAGCGCTTCGACACCGGGCCGAAGCGCCTGCTCGTCCTCGACAACGTCGCCGTACCGCTCTTCGGTGTCCGCGAGGGGGAAGGTCACGGGCGGCAGGCTAGCCGGCGGTGCCGGGCGGACCTAATCGTTTTCGCGAGCCTTCGACGGCGACAGAGGCCTGGGAGCGCCCGCCGGCCGAGGCGGCGAAGCGCGCCGAGGCACCGAAGACACCCAGGTCACCGTCTACGACGAGATCGAAGCCGCACGCGCCGGCGAGGCGACCCTCACCCTGGGCGGCGCGGCTCACTCCGGCTTGCGGGCCTTCGATGGCTGTACGCGGGGAGGTTCGCCGGGCATCTTCGGGTAGTCCGGTGGGTACGGCAGTTCGCGTGGGTCGGCCGCGTACCACTCCAGCAGCGGCTCCAGGCCGAACGCCTCGTCGTCCAACCCCGCGTGCGGGTCGCCCTTGTCCGCCAGGTACTTCGGCACCGTGAACACGTCGAAGTCGTCCGGGTCCACAGTGGACAGGTCAGCCCAGCTCACCGGCGTCGAGACCGTCGCCCGCGGCGTCCCGCGGACCGACCAGGCCGACGCGATCGTGCGGTCCCGGGCGGCCTGGTTGAAGTCCAGGAAGACGCGTTCCCCGCGTTCCTCCTTCCACCACGACGTGGTCGCCAGCTCCGGCGCCCGGCGCTCCACCTCGCGCGCCAAGGCGATCACCGCGTGCCGCACGTCCACGAAGTCCCACTCCGGCCTGATCCGCACCGCAACGTGGATGCCGCGCCCACCGGACGTCTTCGGGTACCCGGTCATCCCCAGCTCGTCCAGCACCTCCCGCAGCACCCCCGCCACGCGCACCGCGTCGGCGAAGTCCGTGCCGGGTTGCGGGTCGAGGTCCACGCGCAGTTCGTCGGGGCGGTCGGTGTCGGAGCGGCGCACCGGCCACGGGTGGAAGTCGAACGTGCCCAGGTTCGCCGCCCACGCCAGCACCGCCGGCTCCGTCGGGCACACCTCGTCCGCCGGCCGACCCGACGGGAACTTGATCCGCGCCGTCTCCACCCACTCGGGAGCGCCCTTGGGCAGCCGCTTCTGGTAGAACGCCTCGCCCTCGACCCCGTCGACGTAGCGCTTCAGCGTCGTCGGCCGGTCGCGCAGCACGCGCAGCAGCGGCTCCGCGACGGCCAGGTAGTACTCCACCACCTGCCGCTTGGTGATCCCCCGCGCCGGGAAGTACACCTTGTCCGGGTTCGACACCCGCACCACGCGCTCGCCGACGGTCAGTTCGAGGGGCTTGGACTTGGCCACGCCCCGACCCTAAGCGGAGCCGGTCGTCGTGTCAGTCCGACGCGGCGAGCCTTTGCGCCGCGAGGCCGGTCACGAACGCGTTCAGGGCCAGTTCGAAGCTGTCCCGGTCGAGTTCCGCCGCGACCGCCGGCAGCAGGTGCGCCTTGTCCAGGTTCGGGTACCGGTCCTGGTAGAGGCTCTGGTCCTCGGAGAAACCGCTGGAGAACGAACTGAGCGCGGCACCGAACACCAGGTACATCAGCGACGCCGCGATCATGGTCGCCTCCCGCCGCGTCCACCCGGCCGCGACCAGCGCGCCGTGCACGACGTCCAGCCGCCGCAGGGACGCCTCGCGGTGCGCCGGCCCGTAGGCGAGGAACGGGACGATGTTCGGGTGCCGGGCCAGCGCCTCGCGGTAGGAGCGCGCGCACATGGTCAGACCGTGCCGCCAGTCGCCGCCGGAGAACCCCGAGACGTCCACCTTCTCCAGGATCTCGCTGGCCACCTCGTGCAGCAGGTCGTCCTTGGTGCTCACGTGCCCGTACAGCGACGCGGCCTGCACGCCCAGCTCCGCGGCCAGCTTGCGCATCGACAGGCCGTCCAGCCCGTCCCGGTCGATGATGTGGAGGGCGGCGGCCCGGATGCGCGAGGCACTCAGGATCGGGTTCCTCGGCATCGTTCTCCTCTTGCCTTCCGTTCGGGTCCGCGCCTACGTTAGAAAACCTAACACTGTTCGGTCAGGAGGTCACCGGGTGCGTCCGGCCATTTCCGATCTGGGCATCACCGACGAGCACCGGCAACTGCGCGAGCTGGCCCACCGGTTCACCGAGGAGCGCATCGTCCCCCACGCGGCCCGCTGGGACCGCGAGGAGGCCATCGACCGCGACCTGGTGCCCGCGCTGGGCGGGGTCGGGTTCCTGGGCCTGGGCATCGACGAGGAGTACGGCGGCTCCGGCGGCGACCACCTGGCGTACTGCCTGGTCCTGGAGGAGGTCGCGCGCGGCGACTCCGCGGTGCGCGGCGTCATCTCGGTCTCCCTGGGCCTGGTCGGGAAAACCATCTTCAAGCACGGCACGGAAAACCAGAAGCGCCGCTGGCTGCCGGGCCTGTGCGCGGGCGAGCTGGTCGGCTGCTTCGGCCTGACCGAGCCCGGAACCGGTTCCGACGCCGCCTCGCTGGCCACGAGAGCGGTCCGCGACGGCGACGACTGGGTCATCACCGGCACCAAGGTCTTCATCACCAACGGGACGTGGGCGGACGTCGCCCTGGTGTTCGCCCGCACCGGCGGACCCGGCCCGAAGGGCATCACCGCCTTCCTCGTGCCCACGGACTCCCCCGGCTTCACCGCCCGCGAGATCAAGGGCAAGCTCGGGATGCGCGGCCAGGCGACGGCCGAACTCACCCTGGACGGCGTCCGCGTCCCCGACGAGCACCGCCTCGGCGAGGAGGGCGCCGGGTTCCGCATCGCGATGGCCACCCTCGACCGGGGCCGCATGTCCGTCGCGGCCGGGTGCGTCGGCGCGGCGCGGGGCGCGCTGGAGGCGGCGCTGGAGTACGCCAAGCAGCGCGAGCAGTTCGGCAAGCCCATCGCCGGGTTCCAGCTCGTGCAGGAACTGCTCGCGGACATGGCCGTGGAGACCGACGCGGCGCGGCTGCTCACGTGGCGCTGCGCGGACCTCGCCGACCGGGGCGCGCCGTTCTCCACCGAGGCGTCGATGGCGAAGCTCTACGCCAGCGAGGCGGCCGTGCGGGTGGCCAACAACGCCATCCAGGTCTTCGGCGGGTACGGCTACGTCGACGAGTACCCGGTCGGCAAGTACCTGCGCGACACCCGCGTCACCACCCTCTACGAGGGCACCAGCCAGATCCAGAAGTTGCTCATCGGCCGGGCGCTGACCGGCATCAACGCGTTCGTCTGACTTCGAGAGGGGCAAGGGCATGGACTTCACGCTCGACGACGAGCAGAAGGAGATCCGCGACTGGGTGCGGACGTTCGTGCGCAAGGAGGTCGTGCCCCTCGAACCGGAGGTGCTGCGGCGGGAGCGGGCGGGCGAGCCGGGCCTGCGGCGCGACGAGCTCAAGGAGTTGCAGGACAAGGCGAAGGCGGCCGGGTTCTTCGGCGTCCTCACGCCGCAGGAGTACGGCGGCATGGGCCTGGGCGCGCTGATGACCGCGCTGGTCGAGCAGGAGCTGGGGCGCAGCTTCGTGCCGTTCCGCTTCGGCGGGTACGCCGACAACATCCTGTTCCACGGCAACGACGAGCAGAAGCAGCGCTACCTGCTGCCGACGATCTCCGGCGAGCGCGTCTCGTGCTTCGCGATCACCGAGCCGGGCGCGGGCTCGGACGCGAAGGCCATCCGCACCTCGGCCCGCAAGGAGGGCTCGGAGTGGGTGATCAACGGCGAGAAGACGTTCATCACGCAGGGCAACGAGGCCGACTTCGTGATGGTGTTCGCGGTGACCGACAAGGACAAGGGCGCGGACGGCGGCGTCACGTGCTTCCTGGTCGACCGCGACATGGGGTGGAAGTCCGAGCCCATCCCGACCATGGGCCAGTGGGGGCCCGCGGCGCTGGTGTTCGACAACGTCCGGGTGCCCGAGGAGAACGTGCTCGGCGAGGTCGGCGGCGGGTTCCGGCTGGCCATGCAGTGGATCGGCCAGGGCCGCTACCTCCTGCCGGCGCGGGCGCTGGGGGCGTGCGAGCGCCTGGTGGAGATGGCGGTCGAGCAGGCCAAGAACCGGGTTGCGTTCGGGCAGCCGATCGCCGAGTACCAGGCGATCCAGTGGATGCTCGCCGACTCGGCGGTGGAGATCGAGGCGCTGCGCTGGCTGGTGCTGCACGCGGCGTGGCTGGTGGACCAGGGCGCGGACTCGCGGCAGGCGCAGTCGATCGCCAAGCTGTACGGCGGCATCAAGGCCAACGAGATCGTGGACCGGGTCCTGCAGATCCACGGCGGCATGGGCTACACGCGCGAGCTGCCGATCGAGCGGTGGTACCGGGAGCTGCGGCTGCTGCGCATCTACGAGGGCACGGACGAGATCCAGCGCCGGACCATCGCCCGCAACCTGCTCAAGGGCCACGCGAAGGTCACCGGGACGCTCGGCTAGGCGACCGGACGGGTCTTCCGCGCGGCCGGTAGGGGCGGACGGGTCTCCGGCGCGGCAGGTGGCGGCGGACGGGTCTTCCGCGCGGCGGTGGTGCCGTGCGGGAGACCCGTCCGTGGTCACGCGGCGTCACCTCCCGTGCTGCGGCAGCCCGGGTTCCGGCTGGTTGTTCTCGCCGCCGGAGATGTAGACGACGCTGAGCCACACATTCCGGTTGCCACGGTCGTCATCGGTCAGGGCGCACCACGTGTTGGTCCACTGACCCACTGTCTCCCGGCACTTGTCGCCCCAATTCCGTTGACAGTAGAAATAGTTGCTCCCTTGGTTCATCGTGCCGGCCTTGGTGTTCTGCGGGAGGCGTTTCGTGGGCGCGTTGGGCTTCCAGACGTTCTTGTAGATCTTCTTCGTGGGGTGGTTCGTCGCGTCGCACGTGACGGCCCGGTCGTCGTTCGCGCTGGTGGGAGCGGCGGCGCTGGTGCCGGACAGTACGAGCAGCGCGGCGGCGACGGCCGCCGCGCCGGTGGCGATCCTGCGGACGATCGACATCTGCGGTCCTTTCGTGATCGGCTCCGGTCGGAGTTCTCCGTGGACCAGTGGAGTCGTCCGGACCGTCCCGGGAAAGGCGTGCGCCGGGAATTCACCCGATCCACGGTCCCCCGCTGAAAGAACGGGACACGAATAGTAAGCCGCAAATTGGCGGCCACGGCCGCGAAACCAGTTCAGTTCTCGGCGAGCATTTGCGCGCAGACGCGGGCGAGGTGCTTGCGCATGGTTAAGCTCGCCCGGTACGGGTCACCGGCCGCGATGGCGTCGACCAGGGCGTCGTGGTCGTCCAGGGACGCGTGCTGGTGCGGCGGGTCGTCGTTCAGGCCGCTGCGCAGCAGGACCACCCGTTGCTGGACGAGCCGGACCTGCTCGGCGATGTGGGGCGAGCGGGCCGCGTCCAGCAGGGCCTGGTGGAAGGCCAGGTCCAGGCGGTAGGGGAAGCGCTCGCCCGCCTGGTAGGTGCGGCGGGACTCGGCGCACACCGCGCGCAGGCGGGCCACGTCGGCGTCGGTGCGGCGGGAGGCGGCCAGTTCGGCGGCGGCGCACTCCAGGGCGGTGCGCAGTTCGAACAGCGCCCGGATGTCGGCGGGGGTCGCGGTCGGGACGTGCGCGCCCCGGTGGGCCACCAGGACCAGCAGGTTCTCCGAGGCGAGTTGGCGGATGGCCTCGCGCAGCGGTCCCCGGCTGATGCCCAGGCGGGCGGCGATCTCGACCTCGTTGACCCGCGCGCCCGGCGGGATCTCGCCGGTCAGCACGAGTTCGCGCAGCGCGTCCACGGCCTGTCCGGCGAGGCTGTGGTGCACGGGAAGTGTCACGAACGTCTCCCTAGCACAGATCAGGGTGCATGTGTTAACTGTCTACAGTTTGCAGTTGGCAGTTCCGGTGGGTCTGATCGGGAGGCGTTCGATGGCGCACGAGCTGGTGGCCGAGGTGTGGCGGGGCGACTTCCTGGAGTCCGTGCACCACGGTTCGGTCGTCGCGTTGGACCGTTCGGGCGACGCGGCGCTGAGCGTCGGACGGCCGGACGAGGTCACCTACCCGCGCTCGTCCAACAAGCCCGTCCAGGCGCTGGCGATGCTGCGCCACGGCCTGGACCTGGACGGCGAGCTGCTCGCGCTGGCGTGCGCGAGCCACTCCGGCGAGGACTTCCACGTCGAGGGCGTGCACCGCATCCTGGCCGGCGCCGGGCTGACCGAGGCGGACCTCCAGTGCACCCCCGACCTGCCCATCGGCGAGGCGGCGCTGCGCGAGCACCTGCGGGCCGGGCGCGGCAAGGAGCCCAAGTACATGAACTGCTCGGGCAAGCACGCGGCCATGCTCGCCACCTGCGTCCACAACGACTGGCCGACCGCCACCTACCTCGACCCGGCGCACCCGCTGCAGGTCGCCATCCGCGAGACGCTGGAGGAGCTGGCGGGCGAGCGGATCGGCGCGGAGGGCGTGGACGGCTGCGGCGCGCCGCTGTTCGGGATCAGCCTGGTGGGGCTGGCGCGGGCGTTCGCGCGGCTGACGACCTCGGAGGAGGCGTTCGAGCGGCGCATCGCGGCGGCGATGAGCGGCCACCCGGAGTGGGTCGGCGGGACGGACCGGGACGTGACGCGGCTGATGCGGGCGCTGCCGGGCGCGGTGGCGAAGGACGGGGCGGAGGGCGTGTACGCGATCGGGCTGCCGACGGGCGAGGCGGTGGCGTGCAAGATCGCGGACGGGTCGAGCCGGGCGCGGGCGGTGGTGCTGGTGGCGGCCCTGCGCAAGCTGGGCGTCGAGGCCCCGGCCGACCTGGCGACGTTCCCGATCCTGGGCCACGGCCGGCCGGTGGGCGCGGTGCGCCCCTCCCCCGCGCTGGTCTGAGCGGCGGGGGCCGAGCGGCGGGTCGGTCTGGCGGGGGGCGCGTGCGGTCTCGCGGGCGCTGGGTGGTGGTTGTTGCGGCCACTACCCTGGCCCCCATGGGCAGTTCCCGCGCCGCCGACTTCCCGGACGAACGGCCGAACCGGCTCGGTGACGAGCAGCGTCCCCTCGACGACGAGCTGATCGGCCTCGACCCCGACGACCCCGAGACCAAGGCGTTCGCCGAGCACCTGGAGCGCATGCGGCGCGAGAAGCCCGCCTTCACCGTCGAGGGGTACCTCGCCGGGGTCGAGGACTTCGCCGACTCGGCCAACCGCGCCGGGGGTCTGCGCAGGTTGTCGGCGGTCGTCATCGTGCTGCTGATCCTGCTCGGCGTGGCCGTGAGCGTGTGGTTCGGCTTGGGCGAGATCCTGGCCACGTTCTTCGATTAACGTGGAGGTATGGAACCTGTCGTCGGCGCCACCCCGAAGGTGGTCCACTCCGAACTGGAGTGGCGGGAGATCCTGACCCCCAAGGAGTACGCGGTGCTGCGCGAGGCGGGCACCGAACCCGCCTGGACGGGCGAGTACACCGACACCAGGACCGAGGGCGTCTACTCCTGCCGCGCGTGCGGCGCCGAGTTGTTCCGCAGCGACACGAAGTTCGACTCGCACTGCGGCTGGCCCTCGTTCTTCTCGCCGCTCGCCGCGGACTCGGTCATCCTGCGCGAGGACCGGACCCACGGGATGGTGCGCACGGAAGTGCTCTGCGCCACATGCCACAGCCACCTCGGGCACGTTTTCGAGGGTGAGGGCTACGCGACGCCCACCGACCAGCGCTACTGCATCAACTCGATCAGCTTGCGTCTGGTCGAAGCGCCGGGCGGTCGGACAGACTGAGGGCGTTACTCCGAAGGAAGTCGATTTCCAACCTGGGAGGAATGATGCGCGTTCTCAAGGGCACCGACGGCGAGGGCTCGGGCGGCGTGGACGGCGCTTCGTCGTCCTGACGTGCGGGAAGAGCAACCCTAAGGCTTGCTCAAGCACCCTTGCCGGGGTGTGGCCTGAAGCACACGATTGCGTCTCCAGTGTCGGCGGACCACCGGTCCGCCGAGGCCCACAGGGGGTGGACCGTGGAGCGACCGTGGGGACTGTCAGGCCCGGAATTCCTTGAGCTGTACTGGATCGCGCTGGCCGCGTCGCTGGCCTTCGCGATCGTCGTCCGAGTGCGCCTGCGGGGGAAGCGCGACGGCGCCCCCGCAGGCCCGCTCGGCCTCTACGACATCGCCTACCTGACCGGCGGACCGCGGCGCGTGGTCGAGACGTCGGTCGCCGTCCTGATCGGGTCGGGCGCGCTGCGCCCGTCCCGGGACGGCGCGGTGCGGGTGGTCGGCAACCCGGTCGCGGACGACACCGTCGACCAGGCGGTGCTGACCGACGCCGCGCGTTACCGCAACCGCACGCTGTCGCTGCTGTTCACGGCCGTGTCGGAGCACGACGCCCCGAGGGGGTTCGGGCGCGTGCTGGCCGACCGGGGCTACCTGGTCCCGCCGGAGGTGCTCAAGCGCCGCTACCGGCTCGCCGTGGTGCCGTTGTCGCTGCTCATGGCCGTGGGTGCGGTCCGTTGGGTGAACGGCCTGCTGATCGGCGCGCCGGTGGGCTGGCTGACGCTGCAACTCGTGCTCACCGGCATCCTGGTCGGCCTGCTGCTGCGGGTCGACGGCTTCAAGCGCACCGCCCGGGGTTCCCGCGCGGTGGCACAGGCTCGCGCAGGCGAGGGCACCGGGGGTTCGGGGGTGATCAGCTCGGCGGGCGCCGCCGGGCTGGTCGCCCTCGACGGGTTCGCCCACCACCCGGACTCGCCCCTGGCGGCGGCCGGGCAGCGCTACGCCGCGCTGACCACCGGCAAGCCGCCGCGCAGGTCGAGTCGCCGACTGCACGGCACGGGCGGTCGCACGCTGCTCGGCATGGGCCGGGCCGCGAGCTACCAGGGTGGCGCGGCGGGCGTCTACGACGGCGCGAGCGGCGGGTACGACGGCGGGTCGAGCGCGAGCAGTTGCGGCGGAGGCGGCGGCTGCGGCGGTGGCGGCTCCTAGGCTGGCGGCATGGGGTTCCTGTGGTGGTACGGCCCGGCGCTCGTGGCGGCGTTCCTGTTCGGCCTCCTGCTCAAGCGGGTCACCGGGTCGCCGCCGACCCGGCCGCTGACCTTCGAGGAGGTCGGCTACCTCGGCGGCGGCCCGGTGCGGGCGGCGGAGGTGGCCGTGGCGGGGCTGGTCGCGGACAACCGGGCGAAGGCGTCCGGGTACGCCGTGGCCGCGGTGCCGGGGCAGGAACCCGGTCCGGTCTCGGAGTTGCAGAAGGTCCTGCTGGCGCGGCTCGCGCAGCCGCGGGACCTGGACGAACTGGTCGTCGCGGCGGCCACCAGCACTCCGGCGCGCAAGCTGGGCCACGGCCTGGTCGCCGCCGGTCTGCTGGTGGCGCCCCGGCGGCGGCTGTGGCGGGCCGTGCTCGCGGTGCTGCCGTTGCTGGTGGTGGGTGTCGTCGGCGTCCTGACGGCGCCGGGTGGCTGGGTGACCGCGACCGCGCTGTCGGTCACCGCCGTGGCCGCCGCGGTGTTGCTGTTGGGTCCGCCGCCGGTCCTGACCAGGTGCGGCGCGCGGGCGTTCGAGGAGGCCACCGCGGGTCTCGCGCCGGTCGACCCGGCCGAGGTGACCGCCCGCTACGGCCTGGTCCGCACGGCTGTCGCGCCCGTGCCGCGCAAGGGGTCGGCACGGGCGCAGACAGCGGTTTTCGACGGTGAGCAGGCGGAACCGATCGGGTCGGCCGAGACGTCGGATGCACCGATCCCCCGACGGGGGCAGCGGGTCGTGGTCGTCGAGCCGCGGCGCTGGCGACAGCGCAACGGCTGGTTGGTCGCGGGCGGCTGGCTGGCGGGTGGCTGGTTGGCCTCGCAGTGGTTGGAGGATGACGGTGGCGACTTCCTGGACGTCGACTTCGGGAGTTTCGGCTGAGCTGTGGCCCGAGCAGCAGGGCTTCCTGGCCGGTGGGCCGGGGCGCGCCGCCGAGGTGGCGGTGGTGTCGCTGGTCGAGGCCGGCGCCGTGCGCATCGCGCGCAACGGGCTGGTGAGCGCCGTGCAGGGGCTGCCGCCGCGGTCGTGGACGCCGTTGCAGGCGTTCGTCCTGCGGTCGGTGCCGCGCCCGCTGGGCGACCTGGTCACGACCGCCGCGCGCAGCCCCGAGGCGCAGGCGTTGCGGCAGAACCTGATCGACGGCGGGTATGTGCGCACGGCCGGGTCGGTGCGGGCGGTGCGCTGGGTGCGGCGGCTGCTCTTCCTGGGCTGGCTCGGCGTGGTGCTCGGGTCGATCCTCGGGGACCTGACGTTCGGCGCGGTCGCGATCGCCTTCGTCGCCCTGGTCGTGTCAACGATGCTGACCTCGCCGTTCGTGCGCCCGCTGACCCGGCGCGGCCGGTCGGCGGTGCGGGCGCTGGGTGCGGCGGTGGTGACGTCGCAGGCGGTGCCGCTGGTGGCGTACTACGGGCTGTTGGGCAAGGTCGGCAAGCAGTTCGTGTGGCAGGTCCTGGGCATCGACCCGGTCGCGTCGAGCACGCTGCGGCGGCGGCGCAAGGCGGACGGGTCCAGCGGCAGCGCTTCGTGCGGCAGCGGGTGCGGGAGCTGTTCGAGCAGTAGCTGCGGCAGTTCGTCGTCCTCCGACAGCGGGTCGTCGTCTTCGGACAGCGGGTCGTCCTGCGGTGGTGGCGGTGGCTGCGGTGGTGGTGGCGGCGGGGACTGATCGGGGGACGCCGGTGCTGACGCCGGAGGACGAGGGGATGGCCGTCGCCGGGCCGCGCCGGGTCGCGGAGGTGGCGGTGGCCGCTCTGGTCGAGGCGGGTGCCCTGCGGTTCACGCCGGACGGGCTGGTGCACGCCGTCCGCACGAGTGGCGCGGAGACGTCCGCCCAGGCCGACGTGCTGGCGCACGCCCAGCGGCCCGGTCCGCTGGGGGCGCTGGTGGAGGCCGTGGCGGCACGGGTGCGCGTGGAGCCGTTCGTGGAACGGGGTGTGCTGGTGCCGCCGCAGCGGTGGAGGTTGTTGACCCCGCTGTACTGGGTCGGCAACCTCGCCGCGATCGGGGTGGTGGTGTCGGCGGCGTTCGGCGCGCTGTCCGGGGTAGTGCTGCCCGCCCTGGTCGCGTCGTTGCTGGTCGCGGGCATCACGGCGTACCTGAGAGGCCCGTTCGCCGGCCGGGCGCGCGGTCTGCCCGGCACGATGCGGCACACCGCGCTGGAGTCCGTGCCGCCGCTGACCCGCGTCGCCTGGGCCGGTCTCCAGGGCGGCGCGGCGCTGACGAAGGACCGCAAGCCGGTCGGAACGGCGGTGGGCGTGCCGGAGGCCGCCCTCGCCTCGCTGGCCCCGCCCGAGCGGGGGAGAGTGGGTGGGTGGTGGAAGCGCTGGGTGTCGGCATCGGGTGGCGGCCCGAGATCGACCTGACCGTCGAACGGCTCGACGTCGACTTCGTCGAGGTGGTCGCGGAGAACCTGCACGCGGACCGGCTCCCCGAGTCGGTGCGGGTGCTGCGCGAGCGCGGCGTGCCGGTGCTGCCGCACGCGGTCTCGTTGAGCCTGGGCGGCGCGGACCCCGTGGACGCGCACCGCGTGGCGCACCTGGGCGCGCTGGCGGAGGCGTTGGACGCCCCGTTCGTCAGCGACCACGTGTGCTTCGTGCGCGCGGGCGGCTTGGACTCCGGGCACCTCATGCCGGTGCCGCGCACGCGGGAGGCGCTGGACGTGTTGGTGGCCAACGTGAAGGCCGCGCAGGCCGACCTGCCGGTGCCGCTGGCGCTGGAGAACGTCGCCGCCCTGCTGGAGTGGCCCGACGCCGAGCTGTCCGAGGGCCGGTTCCTGGCCGAACTGGTCGAGCGCACCGACTGCCTGCTGCTGGTGGACGTGGCCAACCTCTACGCCAACGCCCGCAACCTCGGCACCGACGTCGACCGGTTCCTGGACGAGATCCCGTTGGAGCGCTTGGCTTACGTGCACGTCGCGGGCGGGCAGGAGCACCAGGGCGTCTACCACGACACCCACGCGCACGCCGTGCTGCCGGAGGTGCTGGACGTGCTGCGGCGGCTCAAGGAACGCGTGCACCCGCCGGGCGTGCTGCTGGAACGGGACGACGACTACCCGTCCGACGCCGAGCTGGCGGGTGAGTTGGCGGCGATCCGGGCGGTGCTGGCGTGACCCAGCCGCAGCGGGAAAGGCTTGCCGCGCGACAAGCCGAGCTGTTGCGCGCGCTGCTGGGCGACGGCGCGCCGCCGCCCGGGTTCGACGCCGACCGGCTGCGCGTGGAGGCGCGGGCGCTGCTGAACAAGCGGCGCGGGATCGTGGCGGTGCTGCGCCCGGACGTAGCCGACGCGTTGGGCGAGAGGTTCCGGCCGCTGTTCGACGCCTACGCCCGCGCGCACCCCCGCCGAGCGGGCAGCCGTGCGCGCGAGGACGCCGCCGCGTTCGCCGAATGGGCGGTGGCGCGAGGGGAACTGGCCCCGCCGCGCACACGGCGCTGGTGGCGGCGGGCAACCTGATCACGCCCTCGTTCCGTCCCAGGACCATGCGGACACTCGTGCTCGGCGCCTTGCTGCTCACCGTCGCCTGCGGGGACGTCGGCGCGGGCCGCCAGTGCACCGCGATCGGCGCACTGGTCGGGCTCGGTGTGGACGTCGAGCTGACCACCGTGGCGACCGGCGGGATCGAGGTCTGCTGGGACGACAAGTGCGTCACGCCCGAGCTGCACCTGTCGCCGTCGTCCAAGACCGTCGGCGAGACCTGCACGGGCGACGCGCCGGACAGCATGTGCGGCGCGAGCGCCGTGCCGACCGGTGGCAAGCACGCCTACGTACCCGTGCCCGACCTCCCGGCGAAGCCCGTGACGGTCGCGCTCAAGCTGGTGGACGAAGCGGGTGCGACCGTGGTGGATGAACGGCTCACCGTTACGCCGAAGATGGTCGAGCCCAATGGTCCGGGCTGCGGAACGGGCGGCCCCCAAGCGGGTGTCGTGGTCGCTCCCGACGGTGCGGTGCGCGAGCGATAGCGCCACGATCCGTGACCAGTCAGTGACCTGATCGGGTGGCCGCATGTCCCTCAATGAGACGCTGATCTCACCCGCAAGGGTGGATAGCGTCGATGGCGTTGGGGGGTTTCATCACCATTCGGTCACCGCCGCCACCGCTGGACAGGTGTGCCTCCCGACGCGCGTCCACAGGCGCGCCGCAACCAGATTCTGGGAGGTATCTGTGTTGAGATCCGGAAAGCGTGGCGTTTCGTGGGGAGCCGCCGCGCTGTCGATGGGACTGCTGGCGGGCGGCACGGGAGTTGCCGGGGCCGCGCCCGCCGTGGCGGGCCGCGACACCGTTGAAGGGGAACCGAAGTCCGTCACCCTGGTCACCGGCGACCGCGTCGTGCTCAACGGCGACCGCGTCGGCGCGCTGGCCGGCGGTCCGGGCCGGGAGAAGATGGTCTTCCAGACCTTCGAGCACGAGGGCCGGCTGCACGTGGTGCCGCGCGACGCGCTGCGCCCGCTCGCCGAGGGCCGGCTGGACCTGCGGCTGTTCGACGTCACCGGGCTGGTCGAGGCCGGCTACGACGACGCCCGCCGCGACCACGTGCCGCTGATCGTCACGGGCGACCCGGGCACCGTGCGCGCCGCGTCGGGCGTGCGGGTGACGCGGGACCTGCCCGCCGTGGGCGCCGTCGCCGCCCGTGCCGCCAAGGCCGAGGCCGCGACCGCGTTCCAGTCGCTGGTCGCGGACCCTAACGTCGGCAAGATCTGGCTGGACGGCATGCGGCAGCCGGTGCTGGACCGCAGCACCGCCCAGATCGGCGCGCCCGCCGCGTGGCAGGCCGGGTTCACCGGCAAGGGCGTCAAGGTGGCCGTGCTGGACACCGGTGTGGACGAGAAGCACGCCGACCTCGCCGGCCAGGAGGTCGCCGAGCGCAACTTCACCGAGGAACCCGACGCCACCGACGGCGTCGGCCACGGCACGCACGTCGCCGCCACCATCGCGAGCAAGGACGCCAAGTACCGCGGCGTCGCGCCGGACGCGCAACTGCTCGACGGCAAGGTGTGCATGCTCAACGGGTGCGCCGAGTCCTGGATCCTGGACGGCATGCAGTGGGCCGCCGACCAGGGCGCGGACGTGGTCAACCTGAGCCTGGGCGGCGGTGACACGCCGGAGATCGACCCCTTGGAGGAGGCCGTCAACCGGCTCTCCGCCGAGAAGGGCACGCTGTTCGTGATCGCCGCGGGCAACTCCGGCGGTCCCGAGACCGTCGGCTCGCCGGGCAGCGCGGACGCCGCGCTCACCGTCGGCGCGGTCGACCGGGCCGACAAGATCGCCCCGTTCTCCAGCCGCGGCCCCCGCGTCGGCGACGGCGCGGTCAAGCCCGACGTCACCGCGCCCGGCGTGGACATCGTGGCCGCCAAGTCCTCCGCCGGTGTCATCGGCACCCCGGTGGACCCGACCCACGTGTCGCTGTCCGGCACGTCCATGGCCACCCCGCACGTCGCGGGCGCGGCGGCGCTGCTCGCCCAGCAGCACCCGGACTGGACCGGCGCGCAGATCAAGGCCGCGCTCACCGCGTCGGCCAAGCACAACCCGGACCTGACCGCGTTCGACCAGGGTGCGGGTCGGGTGGACCTGGCCAAGGCGATCACCAACACCGTCACCACGGACCCGGTGAGCCTCGGCTTCGGCCTCCAGCTGTGGCCGCACGACGACGACAAGCCGGTCACCAGGGAGCTGACCTACCGCAACAACGGCGCCGAGCCGGTCACCCTGGACCTGGCGCTGGACACCCGCGGCCCCGACGGCAAGCCCGCCCCGGCCGGCCTGTTCACGTTGAGCGCCACCAAGGTCACCGTCCCGGCGGGCGGCACCGCCACGGTGTCGGTCACGTCCGACACCCGCGTCGGCGGCGTCGACGGGTCCTACTCGGGCGCGGTCGTCGCGTCCAACGGCCAGCGCACCCCGCTGGGCGTGAACCGCGAGGTCGAGAGCTACGACCTGACGTTCACCTACACCGACGCCAACGGCAACCCGACCATCGAGGCAAGCTCGCTCGTGGTGGGCCTGAGCAACAACGCGTTCGCGTTCCCGCGGATCGTGGACGGCGTGGCCAAGGTGCGGCTGCCCAAGGGCGAGTACTTCGCGTTCAACGACGTGCTGACCGACAAGACGAAGACCGCGGTCCTGCCGCAGTCCAAGCTGACCGTGTCCGGACCGGCGCAGATCGCGGTGGACGCCCGCACGGCCAAGCCGGTGAAGATCACCACGCCGGACCCGGCGGCCGAGGAGCTGATCGGTGACATCGGCATCACCCGGACCTACGAGGGCAGCCGGATCGGCTTCGGCTTCGCGTTCCTCGGCGGCTTCGGCGACGCGGTGTCGGTGGCCCACCTGGGTCCGGAACTGCCGGCCGAGGAGCTGAGCGTGTCGATCGGCTCCCAGGCCAAGGGCGCGCCCCAGGCCGGGGCGGCCGTGACGTACCGCCTGGCGTGGGCGCAGAGGGGCAAGGTCCCGACCGGCTTCGTCCGCGCGCCGCGGCAGAACGAGCTGGCGACGGTGAAGGGCCACTTCGGGTCCGCGCCGGCCGACCGGACCTTCGGCTACGCGGGCAACGCCGTCGTCCCCGGCGGTGGCGGCAGCTGGGCGGTGCTGTCGGAGGTGACCGCGCCGGGCGCGGCGATCGACTACGTCACCACCGAGGGCATCGGGTGGGCGTGGGCGTTCGCGCAGTTCAGCCCGGAACGCCGGATCGAACTGGTCCTCAACGGCCCGGACCGCACGTACCGCAAGGGTCGGGAGTACGAGCAGCACTTCCTGGCCCCGGTGTACGGCCCGTCGGTGGCGTCCCCGGAAGCCCTGCACCTGGCGCGCCGGGGCAACGACATCGGCTTCGGCCTGCCCCTGTGGGGCGACGGCCACGGCAACACGGGCGACTCCAACACCGCGAAGGCCCGGACCACCCTGTACCGGGACGGCGTGAAGGTCGGCGAGACGGAGTACCCGGCCAACGGCTTCTTCGAGGGCGTGCCCGCGGGGAAGGCCACGTTCAAGGTCGAGACGGAGGCGGAGCGCGCGCCGGGCATCTCGGAGTTCAGCCCGGTGGTGAGCGGCGCGTGGACGTTCAAGTCGGACACGGTGGCGGGCAACGAGTTCAAGCCCCTGCCCCTGACGGTGGTGCGCTTCACCCCGAAGCTGGACGGCACGGGCGCAGCCCCGGCCGGCCGGGTGCTGCGGGTGCCGCTGACGGTCCAGCAACAGGGCAAGGCGGACAACGGCCGAGTGACGCGCCTGGACGTGGAGGTCTCGTTCGATGACGGGAAGACGTGGTCGAAGGTCCCCGTGGTCGGACGAACGGCACTGGTGAAGAACGCGGAAGGCGCGGGTTTCGCGTCACTGCGGGTGAAGGGCGCGGACAGCAAGGGCAACACCTTCGAGCACACGCTGATCAAGGCCTACAAGATCAAGAAGTAGGACCTGCAGTTCGCGCGGAGCGCGGCTTCCCGCCGCGCTCCGCGCGACCCCGCCACGCAGCGGCGTGCTTTTGGTCCGGGCTCCCAGCCACAAGGGGCCTTCGTGTTCCCCACCGTATGACCTGCCCGAAGGGCTACCACACTTTTGGTCGGGTGCAGCCGAATTTTTTGTGAGGAACGAGCAAAAAATTTAGCGGCACCCGGCCAAAAGTGTGGTTGGCTCCGCCAGGTCATGCGGTGGGGAACACGCAGGCCCTTCCCCCCACTGGAGGCCTCCCGGCCGCTTTTAAGCTTTAGAGCGCGCCAGCGCGTCGCGCGAAGCGCTCGCAAGCGCGAAGCGCGTCCGAGCTTGCGAGCGCGGAGCGCGTCCAGTTAGAACCCGCGAAGCGTGGGCTTGAGAGCGCAAGCGTAACTCTTAAAGATCAAAGAGCCTCGCCGGCGGGCGAGCCACCAAAGATGACACAACTGCCAAAGCGGGGGCTTCTTGCTTGTGTCATCTCCGCATGACCCGGCAAAGCCAACCACATTTTCCCGGGGTTGGTCGAAAAACTTTTGCTCGTTCCTCGCAAAACTTTTTGGCCCAACCCCGGGAAAATGTGGTAGCCCTTCGGGCGGGCCATACGGAGATGACACAAGCAAGAAGCCCGGCTTGGGTTGTGTCCCCTCCGGTGGACTGCCCGCCGGTGGACTGCCCGCCGGCGGCTTTGCCGCGTTGGGTGTTACGGGAGGTTGGTCACCAGTTCTGCGGCTGGGATTCGGGTGCCGGTGTAGAACGGGATTTCCTCGCGCACGTGGCGGCGGGCTTCGGTTCCGCGGAGGTGGCGCATCAGGTCCACGATGCGGTGCAGTTCGTCCGCCTCGAAGGCCAGGATCCACTCGTAGTCGCCCAAGGCGAAGGATGCCACCGTGTTCGCGCGCACGTCCGGGTAGTCCCGCGCTTCCTTGCCGTGGTCGGCGAGCATGCGCCTGCGGTCCTCGTCGGGCAGCAGGTACCACTCGTACGAGCGCACGAACGGGTAGACGCACACGTACTTGCGCGGGTCCTCGCCGGCCAGGAAGGCCGGGATGTGGCTGCGGTTGAACTCCGCCGGGCGGTGCAGGGCGACCTGGCTCCAGACCGGGGTGGACACCTTGCCCAGCGGGGTGCGGCGGAAGCCGGTGTAGGCGGCCTGGACCTGTTCGATCTCCTCGGCGTGCCACCAGATCATGAAGTCCGCGTCGGCGCGCAGGCCCGCCACGTCGTACACCCCGCGCACCACGACGCCCTTGGACTCCAGGCCGTCGAGGTAGGCCTGGGTCTCGGCGGCGGCCGGGCCGCGGTCCTCCGGGAGGCGTCCCGGTTCGACGCGGAAGACCGACCACATGGTGTAGCGGATGGTGTCGTTGAGTTCGTTGTAGTTCAGGCGGGCCATGGCCCCCATCCTCTCACTCAGCGGACGCGGCCGAGGACGTGCGCCGCGACACGTGCCGCCGCCGCGTCGCCGGTCGCGATGCACGCGGGGATGCCGACGCCGTGCAGCGTGGCGCCGGCCACGGCCAGGCCGGGGACCTCGGCGACGGCGTCCTCGATGCCGCGCACGACGTCCAGGTGCCCCACGCCGTACTGGGGCAGGCCGCCGCCCCACCGGGTGACCAGGGTGTCGATCGGGGTGGCCGTGATGCCGGTCAGTTCGCGCAGGTCGTCGCGCACGGCGCGGACCAGGTCCTCGTCGTCGCGCTGGAGGACGCCCACGTCGCCGTGCCGCCCGACGCTGCCGCGCACCAGCACCGGCTCGCCGGCCAGGTGGGCCCACTTGCGGCTGGAGTAGGTGAACGCCTTGGCGGTGAACGGCGTCCCGTCGGCGTGCCGCTCGCCCTCGGCCAGCAGCGTGCCGGACCGGTCGGGCAACTCGGCGCCCGGCGGCAGGGCGAGGGCGACGACGGCCATCGACGCCAGTTCGACCTTCGCGTACTCCCTCGACGCGGCCGGGGCGACGTCGGCCAGGAGCTTGCGGGCGGACGGGGCCGGGACCGCGAGCACCACGCCGTCGACGTCCAGGGCCTCGGGTGCGGTGGGGGTGCCGATCTCCAGGCGCCAGTGGTGTTCGCGGCGGAGGAGCGCGCGCACGGGCAGGCCCAGTCGGACCTCGGCCGCCGCGGCCTCCACGAGTCGTTCGACCACAGTGGACAGCCCGCCGGACAGGGTGCCGAAGACCGGAGCCGGGGTGGTGTGCGGCTGCGGCGGGGCGGGCATGGTCGTGGCGGCGGCGGCCAGGAGGGAGCCGACGCCGGAGTCCAGCGCGGTGGCCAGTTGCGGCATGGTGGCGCGCAGGCCCAGGCCGTCGGCGCGGCCCGCGTAGACGCCGCCCAGGAGGGGGCCGACGAGCCGGTCCGGGACCTCGGGGCCGAAGCGGGCGCGCAGGAGCGCGCCGACGGAGACGTCCCCGCCGTCCAAGCGGATCGGGGGAAGCGTGGGCTCGGCTTCGACCCGCTTCAGGCCGGCCGGGCTGAGCACCTGCCGCACCGCCTCGACCGACGCGGGCACGCCCATCAGCGTGTGCGCGGGGATCGACCGCAGCTCACCGGCCGCGCGGATCGCGGACGGTGACCGGGTCGGGTGCACGACCTCGTCGCCCAGGCCGAGTTCGGTGACCAGTTCGCGGGCTTCCGGGCGGCGGTGCAGGAACGCTTCCGCGCCCACGTCGTAGCGCCGGCCGCCGACCTCCGCGGTGCGCAGCTTGCCGCCGAGCCGGCCCGCCTGCTCCACCACCGTGATGCGGGCCTGGGGTCCGAGCAGGCAGCGCAGCCGGTGCGCGGCGGCCAGGCCGGAGATCCCGCCCCCGACCACCGCCACGTGGAGCGTCCTCATCTCGCCCGGTGCACCCATTCGACGGCCTTGGTGATCGCGTCCGGGTCGGTGTCGGGCAGCACGCCGTGGCCCAGGTTGAAGATGTGCCCGGCGGCGGCGCGACCCTCCTCCACGATCCGGTCCACCTCGCGGCGCACGGCCTCCTCGCCGGCGAACAGCACCGCCGGGTCGAGGTTGCCCTGCACGACCGGCTTGGGCAGGTGCGGCGCGGCGTCCTGCAGCCGGCGCACGGCCACGTCCAGCGGGGTGCGCCAGTCGACGCCGACGACGTCCGCGCCGGCCTCGCGCATGGCGGGCAGCAGCTCGCTGGTGCCGACGCCGAAGTGGATGCGCGGCACGGTCGTCACGCTCTCCAGCACGCGCTTGGAGTGCGGCAGCACGAACGCGCGGTAGTCCCGTTCGGACAGCGCGCCCGCCCACGAGTCGAACAGCTGCACGGCCTTGACGCCCGCCTCGACCTGCACGCGCAGGAACTCGGCCGTGATGTCGGCGATCCGGGCGAGCAGCGCGTGCCACAGCTCCGGGTCGGCGTGCATGAGCGCCTTGGTGCGCTCGTGGTGCTTGGACGGCCCGCCCTCGACCAGGTAGGAGGCGAGCGTGAAGGGCGCGCCCGCGAACCCGATCAGCGGCACGTCGCCGAGGTTGGCGTTGAGCAGTTCCACCGCGTCCGCGACGGGCTGCACCTGGTGCGGCTCCAGCATCGGGATGCGGTCCACGTCGTCGCGGGTGGCGACGGGCTTGGCGACCACCGGACCGGTGCCGGGCACGATGTCCAGGTCCACACCGGCGGCCTTGAGCGGCACCACGATGTCGGAGAACAGGATCGCGCCGTCCACGTCGTGGCGGCGGACCGGCTGGAGGGTGATCTCGCAGACCAGCTCGGGGTCCATGCACGCGTCGAGCATCGCCGTGCCGGCGCGCACCTCGCGGTACTCGGGCAGCGAGCGCCCCGCTTGGCGCATGAACCAGACCGGGGTCCGCGACGGGGTGCCGCCGCGGGCGGCGACGAGCAGCGGTGCGGTGGTGTTGTCACTCATCTCGATCCCATGCTCCCACGGGCGGCTCGCCGCACGCCGCCCGGTCCCGGCGTGCCGCGCTCCCGTGATGCCGTTCGGAGGCCTACAGTCCCCAGGTGTGACCGGACTGGCGGCGGAGCCCGAACTGTTCCGGCGGGCGGTGGCGACGCTCAAGTCGGTGCGAACCCGACCCGAGCTGGAGCTGACCGAGGTGCGCCCGCCGCAGCGCCTGGCACCCTGGGCGTTCGCGTTGACCGCCGAGGCGACGGGCCCGTCCGACGAGCTGTCCACCGGCCGCCTGGTGCTGCTGCACGACCCGGACGGCGTGGAGGCGTGGTCGGGGGTGTTCCGGCTGGTCGCGTACGTGCGAGTGGAGCTGGACCCGGAGCTGGCCACCGACCCCCTGCTGCCCGAGGTGGGCTGGTCGTGGCTGGTGGAGGCGCTGGAAACGGCCGGCGCGCACTTCCTGGCCCTGGGCGGCACGGTGACCCAGACCTCCTCCGCGCGCTTCGGCGACATCGCGGGCCCCGCCCGCACCGACGACCTGGAACTGCGCGCGTCCTGGACCGCGCGCGACGCCGAGCTGGCCGCCCACGGCAGCGCTTTCTACGACGTGATGGCGACGGCGGTCGGCCTCCCTCCGGTGGGCGTCAGCACGATCCGCTGACTCCTACGCTCCGATCGTGGGGGACAACGAGGTCGGCGGACGGGTCCACGGACCGGTCGTGCAGGCGGGCGCGATCCACGGCGACGTGCACGTGCACCACCACCCCGCTCGGCCGTTGCTGGTGGGCATGGCGTTGGTCGCGCTGGCGTTCGTCGCGGCCCTGCTCTGGTGGCCGCGCCCCGAACCCGCCCACTCCCCCGGCCCGGCCTCGACCAGCGCGTCCGCCACGCCGACCAGCACCGCCGCGGAGCCCACGCGAACCGGCACACCGGCACCGCGCACCGCCACCTCATCGAGGCCCGGCGGCCCGCCCGCACCGCCTGCCGACACCAGCCCGCCGGCCCTGCCCACCCTGGGCTAGTCGTTGTCGCGCAGCACGCGCAGGGCGTTGGCGCCGGCCAGTTTCGCGCAGTCGTCCTCGCTCCACCCGCGGTCCAGCAACGTCCCGATGAGGGCCGGGTAGGTGGACACGTCTTCCAGGCCCTCCGGCTGCCACTTCACGCCGTCGTAGTCGCCGCCCAGGCCGATGTGGTCGATGCCGGCGACCTCCCGCGCGTGCTCCACGTGCGCCACGACGTCGTCGATGGTCACGTGCGGGGTCGGGCCGCCCTCGGTCCAGGTCTCCGCGAAGCGGTGCCGGGCGTCGAGGTCGTTGTGGTTCTCGCCGGCCTCGGTCATGGCGGCCTTCAGGCGCGCGTCCCACTCCGCGTAGCGCTGGGACACGAAGTGCGGCACGAAGGTCACCATGCACACGCCGCCGTTGTCCTTGAGGCGTTCGAGCACGTCATCGGGCACGTTGCGGGGGTGGTCGGCGACCGCGCGGCACGACGAGTGGGTGAACAGGACCGGACGGGACGACGCGTCCAGGGCCGCGTTCATGGTCGTCGGGGCCACGTGGGACAGGTCCACGACCATCCCGATGCGGTTCATCTCGCGCACGACCTCGACGCCGAACTCCGTGAGCCCGCCGTGGACTGGTTCGTCGGTGGCCGCATCCGCCCAGGGGGTGTTCTCGTTGTGCGTGAGGGTCATGTACCGGACGCCCAGCCGGCGCAGGGCCCGCAGCACGCCCAGCGACGAGTTGACGCTGTGCCCGCCCTCGGCCCCGATCAGCGACGCCAACCGGCCGGAGGCGAACACCGCCTCGGCCTCGTCGGCGGTCGTGGCGAGCCCGAGGAGGTCGGGGTAGCGGTCGCACAGCTCGTGGACCAACTCCACCTGCTCCAGGACGGCGGTCACGGCTGCGTCGCCCGCGAGGCGGCACGGGACCCACACGGACCAGAACTGGACACCCAGCCGGCCCCGCCGAGACCGCAAAAAGTCGGTCTGGAGTGCTGGTTGGAGCAGTCGGAGGTCGGCGGCGGAGGCCCAGTCGCCCACGTTCGGCGGCGTTGACTTTTCACCGAATTGCCCCTCGGCGTACACCTCGCGCAACGCCCACGGCAGGTCGTTGTGGCCGTCCACCAGCGGCACCCGGGCCAGCAGTTCCTCGGCTCGGCCTCGACCTGTGGTGCTCGACACCGGCAACTCCTGTCTGTCGTCATGAGACGGACTCGCGTTACACGCCCTCTTCAGATGTCAGCCGATCGTGTGACAACGGGGGCCATCAGTGACAACTCGTTCGGGATAGATACCCGATTGATCGTCCCGTAGACCCGCTTGGGCGGCTACGCTGCCCCAGACGACACCACTTTCGGTCGATCAGTGGCGCGGCTGATTGGACGAAAGTCCCGGTGCCGGTCGGGGGGCACGACCGACTCCAGGGAGGTAGTGACGTGGCTGCCGTCGGCTTAGGTCAGGCCGTTCGTACCACGCCAGCCGGCTCGTTGCCGGCGAACATGGTCCCGCACCCGCGGGAGGAGCTTTTTTTCAGTGCTGGTGGTCGACGACCACCCACTGCTGAGGGAGGCGATAAGCGCCCGGTTGACCCAAATGGGAGCCGGGACTGTGCATGAGGCGGCTTCGGTCGCGGAGGCTCGGGCGCGGGCACTCGCAACCGGACCGTGCGACCTCGCGATCCTCGATCTGGGTCTGCCGGATGGCACCGGCATCGACCTGGTCACGGAACTCCGTGCCCAGGGCTGGCCCCGCATCGTGGTCCTCGCGTCCTCCGACGACCCCTACGCGGTCAGGTCGGCCTTCCAGGCGGGCGCCCAGGCGTACCTCCTGAAGTCCGCCTCGCCGATGGTGGTCACCGACGGGGTGCGCCGGGTCCTCGACGGCGGCGTCTACGCGGATCCGAGCGTCGCGCCCGTCCTCGCGGCGGGCACCCGGGTGCCGGGCACCGACAACACGCCGCGGGAGCTGTCCGCGCGTGAGGTCGAGGTCCTCCAGCTGGTCGCCGATGGCCAGAGCAACAAGGAGATCGGCGAAGCGCTCAGCCTTTCCGCGCTGACGGTGAAGAGCCACCTGTCGCGGATCGGGCGCAAGCTGGGAACCGGGGACCGGGCCCAGATGGTCGCGCTGGCCATGCGTGCCGGCGTGATCCGCTGACCGGGTCGCCACGCTGAACGGGCCGAACACACCCGCGAGTGGTGCGTTCGTCGTAGGGTCTTCCGCCGTGGACGTACCCTCCGACGAGCCGACCGACCCAACCGGGGCTGAGCCGGTCCCGCTGACGGAACCCGCTGATGGGGTTCCGCCGGTGGTGGCCGACGCCCAGGCGCTCCGGCGTGCCGCTGACGCGCTCGCCGGAGCTTCGGGTCCGGTCGCTGTGGACACCGAGCGAGCCTCGGGCTACCGCTACTCGCAACGTGCCTACCTGGTGCAACTGCGCCGGGAGGGCGCCGGGACCGTGCTGGTCGACCCGATCGCCCTGGGCGGTCGGCTCGATCCGCTGGTCGAGGCGCTGGACGGGACCGAGTGGGTGTTGCACGCGGCGTCGCAAGACCTGCCGTGCCTCGCCGAACTCGGCCTGCGTCCGAGCGCGCTGTTCGACACCGAGCTGGCGGGCAGGCTGGCCGGTTTCGAACGGGTGGCGTTGGGCACGCTCGTCGAGCGACTGCTCGGCTACAGGCTGGAAAAGGGGCACGGCGCGGCCGACTGGTCGCGCCGTCCCCTGCCGGCCGACTGGTTGAACTACGCGGCGCTGGACGTCGAGCTGCTCGTGGAGCTGCGCGACGTGCTGGAGCAGGAGCTCAAGCGCCAGGGCAAGCTGGAGTGGGCGCTGGAGGAGTTCGAGGCCGCCCGCACCGCTCCGCTGCCCAAACCGAGGTCCGAGCCGTGGCGCCGGACGTCGGGCATCCACCGCGTCCGCAGTCCCCGCCAACTGGCCGCCGTGCGGTCGCTGTGGGAGACGCGGGACGCGCTGGCCCGTGAACGCGACATCGCCCCGGGCCGGGTCCTCCCCGACAGCGCCCTGGTCGAGGCCGCCGTGCGCAACCCCGCCGACGAGGCCGCGCTGCTGGCGCTGCCGGTGTTCCGGGGCCGGGCGCAACGCCGCATGGTCGCGGTCTGGCTGGGCGCGCTGCAACGCGCCGCCGCCCTACCCCGCGCGGAACTCCCCGACCCGGCCCAGCAACACGACGGCCCGCCGCCGGCGAACCGGTGGGCGGACAAGGACCCGGCCGCGGCGGCCCGCCTGGCAGCCGCCCGGGTGGCGCTGACGGCCGTGGCGGACGCCAACACCCTGCCGGTGGAGAACCTGCTGCTGCCGGACCTGGTGCGACGAACGTGCTGGCAGCCGCCCGAGGACACGTCGGTCGAGGGCGTGGCGACCGTGCTGCGCGAGGGCGGTGCCCGCAACTGGCAGGTCGAGCTGACCGCCGAGCCGCTGTCGAGGGCGCTGAGCACGAAACCGGCCTGAGGTCGGGCGCGGCCTGCGGCCTCCGGCCCCCGAGTCGATCGTCGCACGTGCCACCGACAGTTCCGGCGACTCGACGCTCAGCCGTTCCGCCCGGACCCGGCCACGTCGGGTCCGGGCGGCTGGGTTCGAACGCGCCGGGTTCTCACGCGCCGGGTTCTCACGCGTCGGGTTCTCACGCGTCGGGTTCTCACGCGTCGGGTTCTCACGCGTCGGGTTCTCACGCGTCGGGTTCTCACGCGCCGGGTTCGGCCGCGTCGCGTTCGGCCGCGTCCGGTTCGGCCGAGCGTGGCCACACCGGGTCCGGCGCGAGCGCAGCACTGGCTCGGCGCGGGCGGGGCTCGGCGCGGCGGGGCTAAGCGGGGTCGGGCTTGGGGTGCTCCTCGCACGTCGGGTCGGGCTGCTCGCGGTCGTTGCGCAGGCCGGAGGCTTCGCGGCGGGCCAGGCGGCGGACGACTGCGAAGGCCGCGTCGCCCAGGACGGTTCCGAGCACGACGATCTCCATGGCCGCGTCCCTGGTCCGCCCGCTCAACGCGTAGTCCAGGTCCTGCTCGGCCAGCGGGCCGGCGGCGCGGGCGTAGCCGTCCAGTTGGCCCACGAAGGACTCGTGCCCCAACTCCCGCGCGGTCGCGATGACGTTCACCAGGGACTGGAACGCGTCGGAGCCCGGTCGATAGGTCCAGCCCTGGCGTTCGACGAACGCCCGTGCCTCCGCGTGCGCCACCTCGTCCGACGACGGCACCGACCCGGCGCCCACCACGGCCCGCTCCACCGTCCCCATCGCTTTGTGCAGCGACTTCTCCGGGTCGTCCAGCGCCCCGAGCACCTCGCGCACCGCCGCGATCGACAGCCCGCCGACCTCCGCCAACGCCCGCACCAGCCGCAGCCGGTGCAGGTGGACCTCGCCGTAGCGGGCCTGGTTGGGGCTGGTCAGCTCGCCCGCCGGGAGGAGGCCCTCCCGCAGGTAGTACTTGATCGTCGGCACGGGCACGCCGGTCCGGCGGCTCAGTTCCGCGATGCGCATGCGTCCTCGAATCCGGTCGAAGCTGAGACGGCTCTCAGGATGGACAGTGTAGCTATCCGATAGTAGAAAGTGCCGCTATCCATTCCTTGGAGCCACGATGACCCGCTTCCTCCGCCCGCACCCGCCGCTGATGCTGTTCTCCCTGCTCATGGGCGCGCTCGCGCTGGTGAGCGCGGTCGGCATGGTCGTCGACGACCGGATCCTGGCCGGTTCGCCGATCTGGTTCAAGCCGTTCAAGTTCGGGGTCTCCCTGGGCATGTACGGGGTCGCGCTGGCCTGGATGCTCACGTTCGCCACCCGCTTCGCCAGGCTCGGCCGGTGGGCCGGCACCGGGATCGCCGTCGGCGGGACGGTCGAGATGGTGATCATCGTCGGTCAGGTCCTCCGCGGCCGGCGCAGCCACTTCAACGTCGCCACCGACTTCGACGCGGTCCTGTGGTTCACCATGGCGGCCACCATCCTCGTCGTCTGGGTCATGCACGCCGTCGTCGCCCTCGTCCTCGCGTTCGCCCGGTTCGAGAACCGCCCCGCGGGCCTCGCGATCCGGCTCGGCCTGGGCATCGCGCTCATCGGCCTGGCGCTGGGCCAGCTCATGGCGCGCCAGGACTCCGGTGTCGCGGGGGTCGCGGGCGCGCACAGCGTCGGCGTGCCCGACGGCGGCCCGTACATGCCGGCCACCGGCTGGAGCACGGCCGGCGGCGACCTGCGCGTCCCGCACTTCGTCGGCATCCACGCCCTCCAGGTGCTGCCGCTGCTCGTCCTCCTGCTCGGCCGCCGCGCGAACACCCGGATCGTGTGGGTCGCCGGCGCGAGCTACCTCGGCCTCACCGCCCTGACCACCTGGCAGGCGCTGCGCGGTCAGCCGCTGTTCCGGCCGGACGCGACCACCTGGACCGCATTCCTGCTACTCGTCACCGCGACCGTCCTGGCGGCAGCCTGGGCACTGCGCACCAAGGACACCACGCCCGCCGAGCCCAAGGAGCCCGTGGCCGCATGAGCCAGTTCCTGTTCGACGTCGCCTTCCCGCTCACCGTCCCGTTCTGGGCACTGATGGTCTTCGCCCCGAAGTGGCGGTGGACGCACCGGGTCGCGTCCTCGCCGCTGATCGCCGTACCGCTGCTGGTGGTCTACACGGTCCTGGTCGCCGGGCACCTGCCCGAGTTGTGGGCGACGATGAGCAACCCGAGCCTGGCGGGCGTGAAGGCGTTCGTCGGCACCGACTGGGGCACCTCGGCGGTGTGGGCGCAGGTGCTCGCCTGGGACCTGTTGATCGGCGCGTGGATGTACCGGGAGGGCCGTCGGCTGAACGTGCACCCGCTGCTCATGGGACCCCTGCTGGTCTTCACCATCATCCTGTCGCCGTTCGGGTTCGCCCTGTTCCTGGTCATCCGGGCGTTCTGTGACACACCCGACAGGGCGACCACTGTGGTTACCGACGAGTAACAGGGTCTAGAGTTGGTGTTACCGATCGGTAGGAGTCGCGCCCCGCCCGATCGGCGGGAAGAAACGTCACCACAAGTGGAGGAGACGCCGTGGCCGCACCAGTAGCGCCGGCACGCGTTCGAAACGTGGTCTTCGTGGACGGTGTGCGGACGCCGTTCGGCAAGGCCGGCCCCAAGGGAATCTTCGCGGAGACCCGTGCCGACGACCTGGTGGTCAAGGTGATCCGCGAGCTGCTGCGCCGCCACCCCGAGCTGCCGCCGGAGCGGGTGGACGAGGTCGCCATCGCGGCCACGACCCAGATCGGCGACCAGGGCCTGACCATCGGCCGGACCGCGGCGCTGCTCGCGGGCCTGCCCAAGTCGGTGCCCGGCTACGCCATCGACCGCATGTGCGCGGGCGCGATGACGGCCGTGACGACCGCCGCGAGCGGCATCGCGTTCGGCGCGTACGACGTGGTGATCGCGGGCGGCGTGGAGCACATGGGCCGCCACCCGATGGGCGAGGGCGTCGACCCCAACCCGCGGTTCCTGGCCGACAAGCTCGTGGACCCGTCCGCGCTGGTCATGGGCAACACCGCGGAGAACCTGCACGACCGGTTCCCGCACATCACCAAGGAGCGCACCGACGCGTACGCCGCGGCCTCCCAGGCCAAGTACGCCGACGCGCTGAAGAACGGCAAGATCGGCCCCGAGCTGGTGCCGGTCGCCACGCGCTCCGCCGAGCACGGCTGGGGTCTCGCGACCGCCGACGAGCCGCCGCGACCGGGCACCACGGTCGAGGACCTGGCCAAGCTCAAGACGCCGTTCCGCCCGCACGGCCGGGTCACCGCGGGCAACGCGGCCGGCCTGAACGACGGCGCGACCGGCTGCATCCTGGCCGACGAGGAGACCGCCACCGAGCTGGGCCTGCCGATCGGCATGCGCCTGGTCGGCTACTCGTTCATGGGTGTCGAGCCCGAGGTCATGGGCGTCGGCCCGGTGCCCGCGACCGAGAAGGCCCTCAAGCGCGCGGGCTTGACCATCTCCGACATCGGCCTGTTCGAGATCAACGAGGCGTTCGCCGTGCAGGTGCTCGCCTTCCTCGACCACTTCGGCATCGCCGACGACGACCCGCGGGTCAACCCGTGGGGCGGCGCGATCGCCACCGGCCACCCGCTGGCGTCCTCGGGCGTGCGCCTGATGACCCAGCTGTCCCGGCAGTTCGCGGAGCGGCCGGACGTGCGCTACGGCATCACCACCATGTGCATCGGCATCGGCATGGGCGGGACCGTGATCTGGGAGAACCCGCACTGGAACGGAGAAGCCAAGTGACCACGTTGACCGCCGACGAGGCCAAGGCCCTCTTCCCCGACGAGGTCGTCACCCGGGCCAAGACCCGCCTGATCTCCGTGCCCGGCCTCGCCGGCCCGGTCGCGCTGATCACGCTGGACAACGGCCACGACCACACCCGGCCGTCCACGTTCGGCCCGCAGTCGCTGGTGAGCCTGAGCAACGCCTTCGACGAGGCCGCCGCGGCCTCGCCGGTGGCCATCGCCGTGACCGGCAAGCCGTTCATCTTCGCCGTGGGCGCGGACCTGACCGCCGTGGAGGGCGCATCGGCCCGCGAGCAGGCGCTGACCATCGGCAAGCTCGGCCACGACGTGTTCCGCAAGTTCACCGAGTCGACCGTCCCGACCTTCGCCTTCGTCAACGGCGCGGTCATGGGCGGCGGCCTGGAGCTGGCGCTGTCGTGCCACTACCGGACGCTGGCGGCCAACGCGGCGGCCATCGCGCTGCCCGAGGTGTTCCTGGGCCTGTTCCCGGGCTGGGGCGGCACGCAGCTCCTGCCGAACCTGATCGGTGCGAACGACGCGGTCACCGTGATCTTCGAGAACGCGCTGAACCAGAACAAGATGCTCAACCCCAAGCAGGCGCTGGACCTGGGCATCGCGGACGTGCTGTTCGAGTCGGCCGACTACATCGAGCAGTCGCTGCTGTGGCTGGCGAAGGTCGTCAACGGGGACGTCGTCCCCGCGCGTCGCGAGATCGACCGCGGCGAGGCCTGGGACGCCGCCGTGGCCCGCGCCCGCGCGATCGTCGAGGGCAAGACCAAGGGCGCGGCGCCCGGCGCGTTGAAGGCGCTGGAGCTGCTGGAGCTGGCCCGCGAGAACGACCTCGACCGCGGTTACGCGGCCGAGACCGAGGCGCTGGCCGACGTCGTGATGAGCGACGAGCTGCGCGCGGGCCTGTACTCGTTCAACCTGGTGCAGAAGCGCGCCAAGCGGCCGGCCGGCGCGCCGGACAAGTCGCTGGCCCGCAAGGTCACCAAGGTCGGCATCGTGGGCGCGGGCCTGATGGCCTCGCAGATGGCGCTGCTGTTCGCCCGTCGGCTGGAGGTGCCGGTCGTGCTGACCGACATCGACCAGGCGCGCGTGGACAAGGGCGTCGGCTACGTCCACGGCGAGATCGACAAGCTGCTCGGCAAGGGCCGCGTGTCGCAGGACAAGGCCAACCGCCTCAAGGCGCTGGTGTCCGGCTCGCTGGACAAGGCCGCGTTCGCCGACGCGGACTTCGTGATCGAGGCCGTGTTCGAGGACCTGGGCGTCAAGCAGAAGGTGTTCGCCGAGGTCGAGGAGCACGTGTCGCCGGAGGCGGTGCTGGCCACCAACACCTCCTCGCTGTCCATCACGGACATGGCGGCGGGCCTCAAGCACCCCGAGCGGGTCGTGGGCTTCCACTTCTTCAACCCGGTCGCGGTCATGCCGCTGCTGGAGATCGTCCGCGCGGCGCAGACCGACGACGCGACGCTGGCCACCGCGTTCGCCGTGGGCAAGCAGCTGAAGAAGTCGTCCGTGCTGGTCAAGGACGCGCCGGCGTTCGTGGTGAACCGGCTGCTGACCCGGTTCATGGGCGAGGTCGTGAAGTCCATCGACGAGGGCACGCCGTTCGAGGTGGCGGACAAGGCGACCGAGTCGCTGGGCCTGCCGATGTCCCCGCTGATCCTGCTCCAGCTCGTCGGCGCCCCGGTGGCGCTGCACGTGGCCGAGACCATGAACCGCGCGTTCCCGGACCGCTTCGGCGTGTCGGAGAACATGAAGGCGTTCGTGGCCGCGGGCAAGAACGCGGTGTGGCAGTGGGACTCGACGGGCAAGCAGACCGTGGACCCCGAGGTGCAGGCGCTGTGGCAGTTCGGCGACAAGCCGCTGACCGGTGAAGAGGTCAAGGCGCGCGCGCTGGAGGCGCTGGCCGAGGAGATCCGCCTCATGCTGGACGAGGGCGTGGTCGCCGAGGCGCAGGACATCGACCTGTGCATGATCCTGGGCGCGGGCTGGCCGTTCTGGCTGGGCGGCATCACCCCGTACCTGGACCGCTCCGGCATCTCGGAGAAGGTCACCGGCAAGCGGTTCCTCGCCCCCGGCGTGGCCTCCGTCCCGGCCTGACCCAGGTTCACCCTCCGCGCCCGGTCGTCCCCCATCGTGGGACGGCCGGGCGCGGTGCGTCATCGGAAGTTCCCTCTTGCGGGTGCCGGTGGGTGCGCACCCGAGTGAGGATCGCTCACAGACGTTTCGGTGTGTCCGATCTTGGTGCTCATGACTGCGCACCGACGAAGAACCCGAGCCCGCCGCCCCCACCCCGACCCGCTGCGCGTCGAGGAGCTGGTGGCGTTCCTGCGCGGCGACCGGCGCTGGCGCGACGAGGTCGCCCGCCGCCTGGTGTCCCGCCTGGACCAGCGCCTGGTCCGCTCCGCACGGGCGTGCGGCTGCCGCCCGATCGCGCACGTGGCCGAGGAGCTGGACAGCCAGGCCTGCGTGGACCTGGGCCCCAGCGCGCCGTACCAGCTCGCGAAGGCCGTGTACGGCCAGGTCCACCTGCGCGGCGCGGCCCGCCTGCGCCAGACCGCCCGCAGCCTGCGCGTGCTGGGCGTGTACCTGTGCGGCAACGACCTGTCCCAGTGCCCGTGCACGGTGGCCCTGGCGCGCGACCCGCAGCAGGACCAGGTGGACCGCGTGGTCACCGGCGCGCTGGACGGCGCGGGGTTCTAGGCGCGTGCGTTCCGTGCGTGCGTCCGTGCGTGCGTTCCGGGCGTCGGTTCCGGGCGTCGGTTCCGGCGTGAGCCGGTCAGCCGGCGGTCGGGTGGACGCCGATCACCTCGACCACCCGGTCCAGGCCGGTGAAGTCCTTGACGTTGCTGGTCAGCACCGGCAGGCCGTGGGCCGCGGCGGTGGCGGCGATCTGGAGGTCCATGCGGCGCGGGCGCGGGCTGCGGCCGGAGCGGCGGACCAGGGCGGCCAGGGTGCCGTAGACCTTCGCCGCCGCCAGGTCGAACGGCAGCACGTCGAACCGGTCCAGCGCCGCGTAGTAGCGCTCGGTGCGGGCGAAGCGCTCGACCGGGTCGTCCACGTCCAGGCCGTACGCCAGCTCCGCCGCCGTGACCGAGCTGATCACCGGTTCCGCCCGCGCGAGGTCGCCGAAGTCGATGTCCTCCAGCCGGATCACCACGCAGGTGTCCAGCAGGACGCGGCTCAGCCGCGCCACGGGTCGTCCAGCGGGTCGTCGGCGCCGAAGACGTCGTCGTCGGCCCGGCGGTCGGCGTTCCACCGGTGGAGGTCCACCGGCGGCAGCTTGCGGAACTCCGCCTGCGTCTCCGCCAGCGTGCGCCGCGGCCGGTCGCCCTGCTCGACGTGCGGCACCAGGTCCGCCACCGGGCGCCCGTTGCGGGTCACGACGAAGCTCTCCCCCGCCTCGACCCGCCGCATGATCTCGGCGTTGTCGTTGCGCAGCTCGCGCTGCCCGATCGTTGCGACACCCATGCCACAATCATAGTGAAGGTGCTACAGCCGTGCTACACGTTTCGATCGTCACCTCTCCGGGCACAACCGACTACTATGGGTGAGATCCGAGTCGGCACGTCCGGGTGGCGCTACCCCCAGTGGCGCGGCGACTTCTACCCCCGGGGCCTCCAGCAGCGCCTGGAACTGGACTTCCTGTCACGCATCCTGGACACGGTCGAGCTGAACGGCCCGTTCTACGGGCTGCGCAACCCGAACGACTACACGTCCTGGCGCACCCGCACCCCGGAGGACTTCGTCTTCGCCGTCAAGGCGCACCGCGAGATCACCCACAACCGCCGATTACGCGACGTGGAGGAGGCGGTGGCCGAGTTCCTCGACTCGGGCGTGCGGGACCTGGAGCACAAGCTCGGCCCGATCCTGTGGCAGCTCCCGCCGACCCTGCCGTACAAGGCGGACCGCCTGAAGGCGTTCCTGGACCTCCTGCCCACCGACCTCCGCCACGCCCTGGAGGTCCGGCACCGCAGCTACCTGGTCCCCGAGGTGACGACCCTGTTGCAGGACAGGGGCATCGCGCTCGTGGTGGCCGAGTCGGCGGGCCGCTTCCCGGAACCGGAGGAGGTCACCGCCGACTTCGTCTACGTCCGCCTGCACGGCGACAAGGAGCTGTACGTGAGCCAGTACTCCGACGAGGCCCTGGACCGGTGGGCGAAGAGGATCCGTTGGTGGGCGAGGACCCGGGACGTCTACGTGTACTTCGACAACACCATGAACGGCGCGGCCCCCCACGACGCCCGTGCCCTCGCGGCGCGCCTCTCCTAGAGCCTGGGCACCCGGTCCAGCTCGATGCCGAAGTACTTGCGGTGCGCCTCGATGATCCCGGCGTCGTCCAGCACCTCCTCGTGCCGCTCGCCGCCGGAGGTGGTGATCAGCTTGTCCCCCGCCACGGTCACCCGCCCGTCGTCGGTGGGCAGCGAGCACGTCGCGCCCTTGCGGAACGGCGAGCCCGGCCACGTCTGCTGGTACCAGCACGTCGCCCGGAACTCCTCCAGCGCCCGCGCGCGCAGCTCCAGCCGGTACTGCACGACCCCGTCGAACAGCACGTCCACGTCCCCCTCGGGCGTGTCGACCAGCCGGAACACGCCCATCGGGTCGTGCTGGTCCGCGCGGCTGGTCAGGTCCAACGGCCGCAGCGTGAACCGGCCGAAGCCCACGTCCACCAGGAGGTCGCCGACCCGCAGGGCCATGTGGTCGAACGGCGGGCCGAACGCGCCGTCGTTGAACACCTTGGCGGACAACATCTCCACCTCGTGCCCGAGCGCGGTGAGCAGGGCCGCGAAGCCCCCGTTCAACTCGTAGCAGAACCCGCCGCGCCGCCGGCGCACGAGCTTGTCCACCAGCCAGTCCTCGGTCAGCTCGATCGTCTCGCCGAGGTGGATGCTCAGGTTCTCGAAGGGCACCGACCGGTAGTGCAGTTCGTGCAGCTCGGCGAGGGTGCTCGTGCGGGTCGCGCCGATCCGGTCGAGGTAGGCGTCGAGTGTCTGGTCGTCCATGACGCACAACTTGCACCCTCGACCCAGGTGGAGGTCAATATGAGCATGATCCGCGTCGGCACGTCGGGGTGGCTGTACCCGCCGTGGCGGGGCGTGTTCTACCCCAAGGGGCTGCCCCACCGGCGCGAGCTGGAGCACCTGTCGCACCAGGTGAACTCGGTCGAGCTGAACGGGACGTTCTACTCGCTGCAACGCGAGTCCAGCTTCCGCGCGTGGGCCGCGCAGACCCCGGACGACTTCCTGTTCGCGGTCAAGGGCGGTCGGTTCATCACGCACATGAAGCGGCTGCGCGACCCGGAGCAGGCGTTGTCGAAGTTCTTCGAGTCCGGCGTGTTCCTGCTCGGCCCCAAGCTCGGCCCGTTCCTGTGGCAGCTCCCGCCGACCCTCCGCTTCGACCCGCCCCTGCTGGCCGACTTCTTCGACCACCTCCCCCGCGAGCACGACGGCCGGCCGCTGCGGCACGCCCTGGAGGTGCGGCACGAGTCCTTCCGCGACCCGGCCTTCCCCGAACTGCTGCGCGAGCACGACATCGCGCTCGTCATCGCCGACACCGCGAACAAGTTCCTGTACCTGGAGGACGTGACGGCGGACTTCGTCTACATCCGCCTGCACGGCGAGGAGGAGCTGTACGTCAGCGGCTACACCGACGAGTCCCTGGACCGGTGGGCGGCCAAGATCCGCACGTGGGCGACCACCCGCGACGTGTACGTCTACTTCGACAACGACGCCAAGGTCATGGCCCCGCGCGACGCCATCAACCTGGCCAAGCGCCTCGACGTCGAGTGGCCGCCCCCGGAACACGCCCACACAATCAGGTGAACCAGCGCCCGCGGCACCACGCGATCCCCGGGAACCCCGGACGCTGAACCGGTGGAGGTGCCCGCCATGACGACCCGCAGCCTGCTGACCACCCTGGTGCTGACCGCGGCCGCCCTGGTGTCCAGCGGCACCGCGTCGGCCGGGCAACCGGAGACACGGGCCGGGCAACCGGAGACCGCCACCTGCGACCGCGGCGAGTTCTGCGCGTGGCCCGGCACGGGCTACACCGGCCGCCCGGCCCGCCTGGACCTGGAAACCGCCAACCCGGGCGAGTGCATCCCCCTGCCCGACGGCCTGGTGGCCCGCTCGTTCGTCAACAACCTGACCCGCGACACCACCGTCTTCCAGGGCGCGACCTGCTCGACCGAGGCGGAGTTCACCACCTACCCGGGCAAGGGCACGTACGTCCCCGACGCCCCCTTCGTGGTCCGCGCGATCGAGGTCTGGGGCCCTTGAGCATTCTTCCCCGAGCGAACCCGCGAATTCGCACAAAATCATTGTGCACCGGTTCGCGGTTCGGGCATACTCGAACCCGAACCGGCTCGGACCGAGAGGGGAAGTGATGGCGGACAAGCGCAGCCCGGAGCTCCACCCCGGCTGGCGGCCCTGTGTCGCTTTCCCGACCAACCGAGGTCTCTCGGCCATGTACTCCCTGGTGGGCACGGCTCTCCTGACGTAGGCGCACGGCGCGCCGCCGCCGGGGAGCCGCCCATCGGGAAACCGATCCGGGCGGCTCTTCTCATTTCACCCGTTTTCGTCACCAGAGATTTCCACAATTCGGCACGTCCCCAAGGTGCAATTGGCTGCACACCCGACTGCTACTCGGGAGGGCCGGGTTCGAGTCCCGGTGGGGTGAGCTCCTCGTGCCGACCGGCTGCGCCCGCGGCCGTCGCTACGCCCACACGCCCGACGCCGCGGTGGCCTTGACGTAGTCCTCGAAGCGCCGTGGTTCGCGGCCCAGCGCGTCCTGCACGCCCGTCGACAGGTGGGCGTCGTGGCCGTCGCGGATCGCGGCCAGGGACGCCGTCAGGACCGTCGCGTACTCCGGGGCGAAGCCGGCCTCCACCAACGCGCCCGTGAACGGCTCCTCCGGCACGTCCACCGCCTTCACCTCCCGTCCCGACGCCTCCGCCACCAGCGCCACCGCGTCCGGGAACGAGATCGCCTCCGGGCCGGACAGCTCGTAGACGCGGCCGGCGTGCGCGTCGGAGGTCAGCGCCGCCACGGCGACGTCCGCGATGTCCCGCGCGTCGATGAACGGGTTGCCGCCCGCGCCCATCGGCAGGGTCACCTCGCCCGCCCGGACCATCGGGAACAGGAAGTCCTCGCTGAAGTTCTGCTGGAACCACGCCGGGCGCAGGATCGTCCAGTCCACAGTGGACTCGCGGACGGCGGCCTCCCGGCGGTCCGCCGGGTCGATGCCGCGGGCCGACAGGAGCACGATCCGCCGCACCCCGGCCGCGACGGCGACCGGCACGAACGCCTCCACCTCCGCCGCGTCCAGGTTGTTCGCGGGCGGCACCAGGTACACGGCCGAGACGCCCGCCAGGGCCGGCGCCCACGTCGAGGAGTCCGACCAGTCGAACCGCAGCGCGGACGAGCGGGAGGCGGGACGGGCGGCGGAGCCCAGGGCGGCGGCGACGCGGCGGCCGGTCTTGCCGGTGGCTCCGAGGACCAAGGTCGTTGTCATGACTCGAAGCCTGCCAAGATCGTGCTGGACGGGACATGGCCGAAACGCCCGATGACATGTTCAATCGTCTACGTGGACGCTCTCACCGATCTGCTCCGCGGGGTCCGCGCGCAAGGCGCCCAGCTGTGCCGGTCCTTCGCCACCCCGCCGTGGGCCCTGCGCTACGTCACCGACACGCCGCTGATGCTGGTCATGATCGCCGGGAGCGGCGGCTGGCTCGTCCCCGACGGCCGGGAACCGATGTGGCTGCGCGAAGGCGACGTCGGCCTGGTGCGCGGCCCCAGCGGCTTCGTCCTCGCCGACGACCCCGCCACCCCGCCGCAGGTGGACACCTCCGCGGCCGGCTGCGACCAGTGGCAGCTCGGCACCCGCACCTACGGCCTGGCCGACGACGGCGAGGCCGTGGTGATCACCGGCTGCTACGAGGTCGTCGGCAGCGTCCCCGACCGCCTGCTCTCCGTGCTGCCGCGGGCGTTCGTCGTGCCCAACCCGGACGGACCGTGCCCCGTGCTGGACCTGCTCAAGGCCGAGGTCGGCCGTGACCGGCCCGGCCAGGACACCCTCCTCGACCGCGCGCTGGACCTCATGCTGGTGGCGGCCCTGCGCGAGTGGTTCGAACGGCCCGAGGCCAACCCGCCGGCCTGGTACGCCGCGCTGGGCGACCCGGTCGTCGGCCCCGCGCTGCGGGCGATGCACGACGACCCCGCCCGCGCGTGGACGGTCAGCGAACTGGCCGCCAAGGCCAACGTCTCCCGCGCCCTGCTGGCGAAGCGGTTCACCGCGGCGGTCGGCGTGCCGCCGCTGACGTACCTGACCCAGTGGCGCATGGCGGTCGCCGCGGACCTGCTCGCGCAACCCGACGCCACCGTCGGCTCGGTGGCCCGCGCGGTCGGCTACACCGACGGCTTCGCCTTCAGCACGGCGTTCAAACGGGTACGCGGTGTCCGCCCCAGCGACCACCGTGTGGTAGCTCTGCGGGCATGAGCGACCTGACCGACCTGCGCGACGCCCTGCGCCGCTTCGCCGCCGCCCGCGACTGGGACACCTACCACACGCCCAAGAACCTCGTGATGGCGTTGTCGGCCGAGGTCGGCGAGCTGACCGACCTGTTCCAGTGGCTCACGCCCGACCAGGCCGCGAAGGCCATGGAGGACCCGGAACTCGCGTGGAACGTCCGCGACGAGCTGGCCGACGTGGTGCACTACCTCGTGCGGCTGGCGGACAAGCTCGACGTGGACCTGGTCGAGGCCGCCTTCGCCAAGATCGAGCGCAACGAACGGCGCTTCCCGACCGGAGACCTCCGGCCAGTCGAATGAGGGGGCCATGGACCCGCAGTCCCTGGACACGCTGCACCTGCACCAGAAGATCACCATGATGGTGAACCGCTACGAGGCGTTCGCCGACGACGGCCACGGCAACCCGGGCCAGGTCGTCGCGTTCGCCGAGCAGAAGCGGATGAAGCTCAAGGAGGAGGTCGTCGTCTACACCGACTCCACCAGGCAACGCGTGCTGGCCCGGTTCAAGGCGCGCAAGGTCCTCGACTTGGGCAGCGGCTACGACGTCACCGACGGCGAGGGCCGGCCGATCGGCCTGTTCCGCAAGGACTTCGGCAAGTCCCTGTTCAACTCGACGTGGCACCTGGACCAGGGCGGCGTGCCGGCGGCCAGCGGTCGCGAGCGCAACCAGGGCGTCGCCGTGCTGCGCCGGATCTGGGGCTTTCTGCCGTTCGTTGGCGACCTGCCGTTCCCCATGCGCTACCACTTCGACTTCGTCCACGAGGGCGGCGCGCCCGCGTTCAGCGTGGACAAGAAGACGTGGCTGCGCGACCGGTACCTGATCCACGTCCCCGACCCGCGCCTGGACCGCCGCCTGGTCATCGCGCAGGCGATCGCCCTGGACGCGCTCCAGTCGCGCTAGACGTAGGTGAGCAGGAGGAGGACGAGCGCGATCAGCAGGATCACGCCGAGGACCGCGGACACCCACGTCGGCGAGGTCTCCGCCGGGGGTCTCTCGCGCGCGTGCCTGCCCCGTCCCCTGCGTCGTCGCCACCGCACCGAAGCCTCCCCCGCCCACTGCCCCTCCGCGTACTTGCCGGTCATGGGCAACAACGCTAGGGACGCGGAAGGGGAGCGGACCTCACATCACCCGGTCGCGCCGGCCGGATCGCCCGGACAGCGGTCGAGCCGGTCGGGACCGTGACCGACCACAGCGGAGGACGACGACGTGAACGTGACCGTGGTGGGAGCAGGCATCGCCGGGGTGGCGTGCGCACGGGCGCTCGTCTCAGCCGGAGTGACCGTCCGTGTCCTGGAACGGGCGTCGGTGGGCGGGCGGATGTGCAGCGGCCCGTGGCGCGGGCGGCCGGTGGACACCGGTGCCGGGTACTTCACCGTGTCGGACGACCGGTTCGCGGCCGTGGTGGCGCGGTGGCGGGCGGCGGGGGTGGCCCGGGAGTGGACCGACACGTTCGCCGTGCACTCCGCTGACGGGTGGGCCACCACGACAGGGCCCATGCGGTGGGCGGCGCCGGGTGGGTTGGCGTCGCTCGTGGAGGACTTGGCGGACGGGGTGGACGTGCGTCGGGGGCACGAGGTGTCGCGGGTCGAGCCCGGCCCTCTGGTGGACGGTGAGCCCGCGGACTTCGTCGTGCTGGCCATGCCGGCCCCGGAGGCCTCCCGGCTGCTCTCCGCCGACCCGACGGCGGTGGCGGGGGTGGCGCGGAGCCAGGAGTGGCTGCCGTCCGTGGTGGCGGTGCACGAGTTCGCCGAACGGCACTGGGACTTCCCGGCCGCGTTCGTCAACGACCACCCGGTGCTGACGACCCTGTTCGACGACGGCAGCCGCCGGGGCGACGGCGCGCCTGTGCTGGTGGCGCACTCGACGGCTGCTCTGGCGGACCGCTTCACGGTCGATGCGCGCGCCGCCGGCGAGGAGATGGCCGCGGCGGTGCGCGAGCTGCTCGACCTGCCGGAACCGACGTTCTCCGACGCCTGGCGCTGGGACTTCGCCCGGCCGACCGCTCCCGGTGATCGCCCGTTCCACCTGGGCTCCGAGCGCATCGGCCTGGCCGGCGATGCGTGGGGCACCCCGAAGGTCGAAACGGCCTGGCTGTCCGGCACCGCACTGGCCGAGGCGATCCTGGCGTCTTGAACGCAAAAGCCCTCAGGGGCACCCGACTCGTCGGGTGCCCCTGAGGGAAAGAATGTTCGGCGGCGTCCTACTCTCCCACACCCTCACGAGTGCAGTACCATCGGCGCTGGAAGGCTTAACTA
>NZ_JBEZBW010000029.1:0-79468 GCF_040647305.1 Saccharothrix sp. NPDC042600
CCCGCCCCCGCCAGGCTCCGCATCGTCCCGCCCGGCCTTACCGCCCAGCGCTCCGCTCGCCCCGCTCCCCGCGCCCCGCGCGCCCCGCGCCTCGCCGTGCCCGCCCCGCGCCTCGCGCCCTCCCGACCGCGTCCCGCGCCCTGGCGCGGCCCGAAATCGTCGGTACCCCGTGAGATGATCGACTCGGGGGCCGGAGGCCGCGGACACGCGTAACCGACATCACCCCACCCACCCCGCCACCCCCACTACTGCGGGTCGCCGAAGATTCGTCCGGCCGGAGTCGGAGAATGCAGGGGTGGCGGCACCAGGTGAGCAGCGGGCGGACGGGCGGGTACAGCTCGCCAGCCCGTTCGAGGTCGCCGAAGCGCTCGGCCTGCCCAAGCCCACCCCCGAGCAGGCCGCCGTCATCGCCGCCCCCACCGCCCCCGCCCTGGTCGTCGCGGGCGCGGGCGCCGGCAAGACCGAGACCATGGCCGCCCGCGTCGTCTACCTCGTCGCCAACGGCTTCGTCACCCCCGACCGCGTCCTCGGCCTCACCTTCACCCGCAAGGCCGCCCGCCAGCTCTCCGACCGCGTCCGCGCCCGCCTCCGCCGCCTCGGCGGCTCCCCCCTCCTCGACCGCCTCGACCCCAGCGGCGAGCGCCGGGCCGCCGTCCTCACCGCCGAACCGGTCATCCTCACCTACCACGCCTACGCCGGCCGCCTGGTCGGCGAGCACGGCCTGCGCCTGCCCGTCGAACCCGGCGTCCGCCTGCTCACCGAGACCGCCTCCTGGCAGCTCGCCCACCGGGTCGTCTCCACCTGGGCCGAGGACATCGACACCGACAAGGTCCCGCCCACCGTCACCGGCTACCTGCTCGCCCTCGCCGGCGAACTCGGCGAACACCTCGTCGAGCCGCAGGCCCTCCGCGCGCACGCCGAGAAGTTCACCGCGATCATCGAGAACGCCCCGAAGACCGCCCGCCAGCGCGACGGCCTGCCCGAGAAGCTCAAGGACGTCGTCAACGCCCAACGCCTGCGCGTCAACCTCCTCCCGCTCCTGGACGCCTACCAGGCCCGCAAGCGCCGGGAAGCCGCGATGGACTTCGCCGACCAGATGTCCCTCGCCGCCCGCCTCGCCGACCAGTACCCGGAGGTCGCGCAGGGCGAGCGCGAGCGCTACGGCGCGGTCCTCCTGGACGAGTACCAGGACACCGGTCACGCCCAGCGCGTCCTGCTGCGCGCCCTCTTCGGCCGGGACGAACCCATGGCCGTCACCTCCGTCGGCGACCCCGCGCAGGCGATCTACGGCTGGCGCGGCGCGTCCGCGGCGAACCTGCCCCGGTTCGTCCAGGACTTCCCGCCCGCCCGCAAGTACGGCCTGCTCACCAGCTTCCGCAACCCGCCGGAAGTCCTCGCCCTGGCCAACGCCGTCTCCGCGCCGCTGCGCGCCTCCGGCCTCGACGTGGACGAGCTGCGCGCCCGCCCCGGCGCGGGACCCGGGGACGTCCGCATCGCCCTGTTCGACACCGTCCGCGCCGAGCTGGACTGGATGGCCGACACGGTCGCCGCCCAGTGGGAGGCGCACCTGGACGAGAGCGACGAGCCGCCCACCGCCGCCGTCCTGGTCCGCCGCCGCGCCGACATGGCCCCGATCGCCGCCGCCCTGCGCGACCGCGGCCTGCCGGTCGAGGTCGTCGGCCTCGGCGGCCTGCTGGACGAACCCGAGGTCCGCGACCTGGTCAGCGCCCTGCGCGTGCTGGTCGACCCGCTCGCCGGCACGGCCGCCGCCCGCCTGCTCACCGGGTCGCGCTGGCGGGTCGCCGCCAAGGACCTCGCCGCGCTCTGGTCACGCGCCCGCGACCTCGCCGGGTCCCCCAGCCGCCAGTCCGTCGTGGACGACCCGCTCGCCGTCCTCGCCGACGCCCTGCCCGGTGAGCACGCCGAACAGGCCGGCCTCGCCGACGCGCTGGACGACCCCGGCGACCCCACCACCTACTCCGCCGAGGGCTACCGCCGCATCCGCAGGCTGGGCGCGGAGCTGTCGGCGCTGCGCCGCCGCCTGGACCAGCCGCTGCCCGAACTCGTCGCCGACGTCGAACGCACCCTCCTGCTCGACATCGAGGCGATGGCCCGGCCCGGCGGCGTCGGCCGCGCCCACCTCGACGCGTTCGCCGACGTCGTCTCGGACTTCGCGGCGGCCAGCCCGTCCGCGACGCTGCCCGCCCTGCTGGACTACCTCTACACCGCCGAGCACGCCGAGGACGGCCTGGAACCCGGCGAGGTCGAGGTCGCCGCGAACCGCGTGCAGGTGCTGACCATGCACTCCGCCAAGGGCCTGGAGTGGCACATCGTCGCCCTGCCGCACGTGGTCAAGGACGTCTTCCCCGGCCGCAAGAAGTCGTCGTGCTGGCTCAAGGCCGTCGCGGAGCTGCCCGCCGAGCTGCGCGGCGACGCCCAGGACCTGCCGACGCTGCGCATCCCGCCCGGCGCGAACCGCAAGGAGGTCGAGGAGGCGCTCGACCGGCACGCCGACGACTTCGAGGACCGCCGCCTGGTCGAGGAGCGCCGCCTGCTCTACGTGGCGCTGACCCGCGCCGAGCACAGCCTGCTGGTGTCCGGCCACTGGTGGGCCGAGACGGGCGACAAGCCCAAGGGGCCGTCGGCGTTCCTGGTCGAGCTGCGCGAGGCCGTGCTGGCCGCCGACCACCCGCCCGCCGACATCGCCCACTGGTCCCCGCCGCCCGCCGAGGACGAGCCGAACCCGCTCGCGTCCGAGGTCAAGAGCTCCCGCTGGCCCGCCGACCCGCTGGGCAAGCGCCGCGAAGCCGTGGCCGAGGGCGCGCGGATGGTGTTGGACGCCCTCGAACGGCACCTCGCCGAGCAGGCCCCCGAGCAGACCGAACTGCCGCTGGTCCTGGCGCCGGAAGAACCCCTGCCGCCCGAACCGGACGACTACGACCTCCCGCCCGAACCGGACGACTACGACGAACCACCCGAGCCCGAAGACCTCGACGAACCCGAGCTGCCCGACCCCGAAGCGGACGACCCCGAAGCGGACGACCCCGAAACGGACGACGCCGAAGCGGACGACCCAGAAGCGGACGACCCCGTAGCGGACGACACCGACCCGGAGGGTTGGGCGCGCGACGTGGACGTGCTGCTCGCCGAACGTGCCGCCGCCGCGGACCGGCGCGAACGGGTCGTGCTGCCCGACCACCTGTCGGTCAGCCAGCTGGTCGAACTGGCCGCCGACCCGGACCTGCTCGCCCGCCGCCTGCGCCGCCCGCTGCCGTTCCCACCCAACCCGATGGCCCGCCGCGGCACGGCCTTCCACACCTGGCTGGAACAGCGGTTCGGCGCGAGCCGCCTGCTCGACCTGGACGAGCTGCCCGGCGCGGCCGACGAGGGCGCCGCGCCCGACACCGAGCTGAAGCGCCTCCAGGAGGCGTTCCTGGCCAGCGCGTGGGCCGAGCGCACCCCGTACGACGTCGAGGTGCCGTTCGAGGCCGAGATCGACGGGCTGTCCGTGCGCGGCCGGATGGACGCCGTGTTCGCCGACCCCGACGGCGGCTGGACCGTCGTGGACTGGAAGACCGGCGCGGTGCCCGACGAGGAGCGCCTGCCCGCGCTGTCCGTGCAGCTCGCCGCCTACCGGCTGGCGTGGGCGGCGTTGAAGAAGACGCCGGTGGAGAAGGTGCGGGCCGCGTTCCACTACGTGCGGCACGACCACACCCTGCGCCCGGCGGACCTGCTCGACGCGGACGGCCTGCGCGACCTGATCCGCGAGGTGCCCGTCTAGCTGTTGACCCGAGCGTGCGCGGGCACTTCCTTGAGCACCCGGTCGTAGAGGACCTCCAGCAGCCACCGCCCGAACAGCGACGGCCCGAACTCGGTCGACCGGTCCTCCGGCGGCACCAGCAGCTCCGCCGCGCCCGCCTCGTCCACCGCGACGACGCCGATGCCGTAGTAGTCCAGCTCGATCAGCGGCCACGACTGCGACCCCTGCGGCGCGGGCAGCACCACCGAGCACGGCGCGAGGGTCATCAACGTCCCGCACGACTGCAGCGCGCGGTCCACCGTCGACTCACCCACCAGGACGCCGACCAGCTCCACCGCGGGCACCGGCAGCCGGTCGTGCGCGGCCGGCTCGAACCAGGACCGGAACCACGACGGGTCCGCCTGGGGCGGCCAGCCGTTCGCGGTGCGCCACTCGTGCACGTCGGCACGGACCCGCACGACCGCCGACACCTGGTGTCCCAGCACGGCGACGTCGGGTACGACGATGCCGCGCCAACCGAGTGCCGACGCGGCAGGGTGGAGGAGCGGTTGCACTCGGGCATCCTAGGGCTGGTTGCGGTTTCAATGACAGTCCTCGGGCGCTCAGGGTGTCGAACCCGACGCCGAGAGTGATCAGGACGCGTCGCGGCGCACCCGCAACGCCCAGAGGACGAGCGGGACCTGCAGCGGCAGCCGTCCGTACGCGATCGCCCGCGCCTTGGGCGACTTCGTCCGGTAGTCGTAAGCCATCTTCACGTTGGCCGGGAACACCGCGGCGAAGAAGCCCGCCGCGAGCAGCCCGCCCAGCCGCCGCGTGCGCGGGGCCGCGACCGCCGCCGCCAGCGCCACCTCCGCGACACCGGACGCGTAAGTCCAGGTCCGGGGCTTGCCGGGCAGCGAACGCGGCACGATCGCGTCGTAGGGCTTCGGCTTGGCGAAGTGCGTGACCCCCGCGGCGCCGAGGAGCGCGGCCAGGGCGAGGGCCGACCGCGAACGGGAACGAGTGGGTTCCATGCCGCCCACCCTGTCATGCCTCCCGCCCGCCGGCCCGCCCAGGGTTATCCTCCCGCACCGTGAGCGGTGATCCCGAAAATCCGGAACATCCCGAGCGCGCGGCGGTGGCCGCGCTCGCCGAGGACTTCCTCGCGGACCTGCGCGAGTGGGTCACGATCCCGTCGATCGGCGCGGACCCGGCGCACCACGGCGACGTGGGCAGATCCGCGCACTGGCTCGCCGACACCCTGCGCCGCGACGGCTGGCCCGACGTGCGCGTGTGGGACACCGGCCCGGCGCTGCCGGCCGTGTACGCCTGCCGGCCGGCCGCCGACCCGGACGCGCCGACGGTCCTGGTCTACGGCCACCACGACGTGCAGCCGGTGGACCCGGTCGAGCAGTGGGAGCACCCGCCGTTCGAGGCGACCGTGGTCGGCGAGGAGCTGTTCGGGCGCGGGGCCAGCGACGACAAGGGCCAGGTCGCGATGCACCTGCTCGGCGTCAAGGCGCACCTCGCGGCCCTCGGCGCGGACCACCCGTCGGTGACGCTGAAGCTGTTCGTCGAGGGCGAGGAGGAATCCGGCTCGCCCAACCTGCTGCGCCTGCTCGACGACCACCGCGCGGAACTTGAGTGCGACCTGATCGTGTTCAGCGACACCCCGATCTACGCGCGCGACGCGCCCACCATCTGCACCGGCCAACGCGGCGTGTACGGGGCGGAGGTCGTCATCACCGGCGGCGCGTCCGACGTGCACTCCGGCCGCGCCGGCGGCAGCGTGCCCAACCCGGCGACCGCCGCCGCCCGGCTCGTCGCCGCCCTGCACGACGACAAGGGCCGGGTGGCGCTGCGCGACTTCTACGCCGACGTCGTCGAACCCACCGACGCCGAACGCGCCGACTACGCCGCCCTGCCGTTCGACGAGGACGTGTGGCTCGCCAACTCCGGCGGCGCGCGGGCCCTGGCCGGCGAGGACGGCTGGTCCACCCTCGAACGGGTGTGGGTCCGCCCGACCGCCGAGGTCAACGGCATCCACAGCGGCTACGGCGGACCCGGCCTGAAGACGATCGTGCCCGCCGAGGCGCGGATCAAGCTGTCCTTCCGGCTCGTCCCGGACCAGGACCCGGAACGGGTCGCGGCGGCGCTGCGCGAGTTCGTCGCCGAGCACACCCCCGCCGGCCTGCACGCCCGGGTCCTGCCCGCCGGCGACGGCGCGCCGCCCTACGCCGTCGACGTCACCCACCCGGCGGTCGGCGCGCTGCGCGAAGCGGTCGAGGCCGCGTTCGACCAGCCCGTCCGGTACAGCCGGACCGGCGGCAGCGGCCCCGCGGCGCTGCTGCACCAGCGGATCGGCGTGCCGGTCGTGTACCTCGGGGCGACCTTGCCGGATGATCGGATCCACGCGCCCAACGAGCGCGTCGTCGTGCCCCAGTTGCTCCGGGGCGCGGAGGCCGCGGCCCGCCTGTGGCGGCTGCTCCCGGAGAGGCTGTCATGATCCGCCGGTTCCACGCGAGCCAGCCGCTGGCTGAACGACCCGGCCACTCGCTCGTCGGCGTGATCAGGATGCCCGACGTCGTCCAGAGCCCGGCGCGGGCGATCGTGAAGCGGGTGGTCGGGGCGATGACGGCCCTGCTCGCCGCCGTGCTCATCGTCTACCTCGACCGCGACGGCTACCGCGACGTCAACGAGGACGGCCTGTCCTTCCTCGACGCCTTCTACTACGCCACCGTGTCGCTCTCGACCACCGGCTACGGCGACATCACGCCCGCCAGCTCGTCCGCGCGCCTGGTGAACGTCCTGGTCATCACCCCGCTGCGGGTGCTGTTCCTGATCGTGCTGGTCGGCACGACCCTCGAAGTGCTCACGGAACGCTCGCGGCAGGCGCTGCGCATCCAGAAGTGGAGGACCAAGGTGCGCGACCACGTCGTCGTCATCGGCTACGGGACGAAGGGCCGCTCAGCGGTCAGCGCCCTGCTCGGTGACGGCATCGAGCCCGGGTCGATCGTCGTCGTCGACACGACCCAGGAGGCCTTGGACGCGGCGTCGGCCATCGGCCTGGTGACCGTCCACGGCACCGGCACCAGCAACGATGTGCTGCGCGTCGCCGGCGTCCCCCGCGCCCGGGCGGTGGTCGTGGCGGCGAATCGCGACGACACGGCCGTCCTGGTCACCCTGACCGCCCGCGAACTGGCTCCGAAGGCCCAGATCGTGGCGTCGGTGCGGGAACGCGAGAACGAGCACCTGCTGCGCCAGTCGGGCGCCGACTCGGTGGTGGTGTCCAGCGAGACGGCCGGCCGTCTCCTGGGCATGGCCACCGCGACCCCGTCCGTGGTGGACATGGTGGAGGACCTGCTCACCCCGGACGCGGGCCTCTCGATCGCCGAACGCGACGTGGAACCGTCCGAGATCGGCGGCTCCCCCCGCCACCTGCCGGACATAGTGCTGGGCGTGGTCCGCGCCGGCACCCTCTACCGCGTGGACGCCCCGGAAGCGGACGCGGTGGAAGCCGGCGACCGCCTCCTGTACGTCAAGAAGGTGACCCCACCGAAGGAAACGTGACCACGCCGCCCGGGGCCGCCCCCACCCCGTCGGCCCCGGGACCCCCACCACCCGCGAACGCGGCCCCGTCACCCACGAAGGCCGCCCCGCCACCCGCGAACGCAGCTCCGCCACCCGCGAAGGCCGCCCCGCCACCCAGCCACACGTCCCCGACAACTCCCCACTCCCCGTCACCCACGGCACTGTCGGTCCCCCGTGAGACGATCGACTCGGGGGCCGGAGGCCGCGGCAGCGGCGACCCACCCGGCTCGTGCAACCACCCCGACCAGCACGAACCACCCACCTCCACGGCCACCGCCCGCCGGAACTCCCGCGACGTGATGCCCGCGTACCCGTGCCGCACCACCGACCGGTGCACGTCGTCGCTCACCACGAGCACCAGCGGCGCGGCCGTCTCCCGCAGCGCCCGCTTCACCTCCGGCGCGTCGAGCAGCCGGAACGCCACGTCGAGCGTCTCGCCGAACGTCCCGTGCCGGTCGTGCGCGATCTCGCCCGCGTGCAGCACCGCCCGCAGCCGCACCGCGTCCTCCGGCCGCCGCCGGTTGTGCGCGTCGAGCAACCGCCGCACGGCCGGCACGACCCACCCCAGCAGCACCGTCTTCGGCGCGTGGTCGATCGGGTGCACCAGCACGAGCACGCCGTCACCCCGGTGGACCACCGCGTCGCAGTCCCGCTCGCCGATGCCGCACGCCCGCAGCGCGGTCGTGACGACCTGGAACACCTGTTCCCGCAGAAACGCTTTCCCACGATTGTTCCGCCCGGTGGAACCCTCGACGTCGAAGGCCAGCACCGTGCGGTACACCGGGTGCCGCAGCGGCAAATCAGTCACGCCGGGAACGGTCCACCTCCCGCCGTCCCGGGGACAAGACCCCGTTTTCCCGGGAATCCGGGAATGCCCCTCCCGGGAACGGCTCAGCTTTCCGGCCCGAATCCCGCGTCCCGGGCGATCGCGACCGCCTCGGCCCGGTCCCGCGCCCCGAGTTTGACCCGGATGTCGCTGATGCGGTTGTCCACGGTCTTCGGCTGGAGCCCCAGTTCGCGCGCTATCTGCCGGTTGGACAGCCCGTCGGCGAGCAGCGCCGCCATCTCCTGCTCGCGGTTGGTCAGCCGGTACCTGCGCGCCCCGTTCGGCGCCTGCGGCACCCGCCGCACGAGTGTGTCCAACATGGACGCCTCGATGACCGCCTTGCCCGCGACCGCGAGCCGCACGTGCTGCACCAGGTCCGAAGATTCGTCACTTTTCCGCAGGTAGCTGCGGGCGCCGGCGCGCAACGCGGCCAGCACCGGCTCGTCGTCCTCGTCCATCGTGAGCACGACGACCACGGCGTCCGGCCACTGGTCGCGGATCTCCCGGATCACCTCGGCCCCGCACGAGGTCACCGCGTCACCCTCCCGGCGCGGCATCCGCAGGTCCATCACGATCGCCGCCGGTTTGTGCTCCAACGCCTTTCGCACCGCGTCTTCGCCGTTCCGGCATTCGTCGACGACGCTGAATCCGGACATGGCGAGCAGTGCGCGCAGACCCATTAGCGACGTGGGGTGGTCATCGACGATCAAAACCGGAAGCGCCTCTTCGGCCACGATGCACTCCTAGCCCGCCGATCAGGTGTCGGTACCGCCAGCGTACTCCCGGGCCGTTCGGCGACCGGACCGGCGGGCCGACCCGAATCATTCGCGATCAATGCGGTTGCACCGGGAGCCGGGCCACGATTCGGGTACCCGGAGAAGCCGGTTCGACGGTGAATGTGCCGCCGATTTCCGTGCAGCGCTCGCGCATCGTGGCCAGCCCGCCGGACAGCGCCTGGTCGGGCCGGACGCCCCGCCCGTCGTCGGTGACCACCAGTTCCAGCTCCGGCGTCCGGGAGATCCGGATCCGGCACGACGACGCGTGCGCGTGCCGCGCGACGTTGTTCAACGCCTCGCTGACGATCCAGTAGACGGTCAGCTCGACCCGGTCGGGCAGCCCGTCCACGCCGGGGTCCGCGACCACCTCGACGTCGAACTCGCGGGTGAACCGCTCGGCCTGCCGCCGCACCGCCTCGACGAGCCCGTGGTCGAGGTCGCGCGGCCGGGCGCTGCGCACCACCGCCCGCACCTCCGACTGCAGCGCGTCCAGCCGGTCGAGCACCTGCGAGAGCCGGCCGCTCAACGGCGAACCGCGGTCCACCTCCTGCAACGCCGCTTTCACCAGCAGCCGGATGCCGAACACGCTCGGCCCGATCGCGTCGTGCAGGTCCCGGATGATCCGCTTCAGGTCCTCCTTGCGCTCCTGCTCGAAGTGCTCGTCGGCCTGTCTGAGCTGTCGCGCGAGGCGGGCGGACTCGGCGGCCGGCGCGGCCTGGCGGGCGACGTCGGCGAGCAGCTTGGTGTCCAGCCGGCTCAACCGCTCCTCCGGCGACCGGGCCTCGGCGACCAGCTCCCCGACCCGCCGCCCGCTCACCACCATCGGCAACCGGACCCGCGCCCGCCCCCGCGCCCGCCCGTGCCGCGCCACGACCTCGAAGTCGTCCCCGGTCTCCAGGTGGACCGCGACGTAGGGCAGCTTCAACGCCTCCGCCACCGACCGCGCGACGGTCTGGAACACGGCGTCGGGGTGCAGCGGGTGCTCCAGCCGCCGGCCCAGGTCCGACAGCACCCGGTACGGGTCGGCGCGGTTGCCGTAGAGCAGCCGGTTCAGCCCGCGCAGCAGGGCCCGGTGCAGCGGCGCGACCGCGAGGACGACGGCGACCGTGCCCACGACGTGCGCCGTGCCCGGCATGACCACCGCGGCGGCGGCCAGCACGGTGAGCACGTACCCGCCGATCAGCGACGACGCCAGCAGCCCGTACAGGAAGGTCCGGTGGATGACCAGGTCGATGTCGTACAGGCCGTAGCGCAGGATCGCGACCACCGCGGCGGCCGGGAACGCCGCCGCCATCGCGAGCCACGCCCCGTCCAGCGACGCCACCACCTCCAACACGAACGCCACGACCGCGACGACCCCGCCGACGATCGCGGCGCACAACAGCCGCCGTTCCGCGCCGGTGGCTCTCAGCGCCCGCACGACGAGCGACACGAGCCCGCCCACCAGCCCCACGACGAAGCAGAGGAACCCGACGACCGCCACGACCAACGGCACCCCGCGCCGCGCGGCCCCGTGCACCGCGTCCTGCCAGAAGGAGGCCGGAGCCGACCACGAGGCCCACCCGAACCCGACCGCCGGCAACACCACACCGGCGAACGCGAGCACGAGCGCCGGCCACCACCACCGCGACAGCGGACGCCCGTCGGGGAACAGCAGCAACACCACGGAAAGCAGCGAATAGCCGGGCCACCAGGACCAAGTCCCGACCCAGGCGGCGAACCAGACCCCGGGCCACGCCTCGGCCCCCACCGCCGCCGCGCACGACACACCGGTGGCGAGCATCGTCCATCCGACGGCGTTGCCCCGGGCGTGGGCGACCACCCGGACCCCGACCAACGTGAACACGACCGCGACGAACCAGTTCCGCGGGTGCGACGCGACGCCGTCCACCGCGACAGCCCGGACGACGGCGCCCACCACGAGCACCGCCGCCACCGCCGCGAGCAGCCGGGACACCGCGATCGCCGGATCAGGCCACGACCGACGCGCCGCCGCCGCACCACCGGAATACACTGCCGCCCCCTCTAGGGAAGTAACGGGTGTTTTCTCATTCCCCGTGGATCCAGTGCCAGAAGTTGTGGCAGGGCGACCCTTCATCGGCGACACCGGGCTCACCGCCGCCGTGTGCGCGAACCCGCAATTCGGCGTTCATCTCGGCCAGCGAGGGCAACCCGAGCGCCCCGTCGCCGTAGCGGTCGTGGAACCACTGGATGCCGAGCCAGACCCGGTCGAGGTCGACGGGGGAGCTGACGTGCGGCCCGTGGAAGTAGGGGTTGCGCGGACTGGCGCTGGCGGCGTACACCTCGAACGCGGGGTACCAAAGCCGCAGGTCACCGAGTCGCGGGTGCCAGTGCTCGGTGGTCTCGTGCGGGGCGCGTTCCGGAGTGCGGCGGTCGCGCGGGCGGGGTTGGTGCTGTCCTCGGTCTTCGGTGGGGGCGGACATCATCACATCCTCGGTGAACTCGGGGTGCCCGGTGGTGCAGCATTCCGGTCCCGACTTCCCGGAAACCAGAGGCCGACTTCCCGAAAAACCGGGAACAGGACACCCATTCCAGTGAAAGCGAGCCCAAGCCGCTCCGCACAATTGCGGCCCCTGGCGCTCACACCCCAAGAATCACCAAGACCGACGCCACCGACAAGGTCATATGACCCAAACCCAACAAGCCAAGCCCGTCAATCAGCCAACGGCAACCGCAACAAGAACACCGCTCCCACAACGCCACCGCCAGCCGAACTGACGTCATCCGCCGGCGTCGTGTCACCAGCCGCGCTCGCGTCACCCGCCGGCACCATGCCGCCGCCGGGGCTAGCGCCGCCGCCTTCCGCACTCACGCCGCCCGCCGCCCTCAGGCCGTCCGCCGGCGTCGCGCCACCCGCCGCACCCGCGCTGCCTACCTGTGTCTCGCTGCCCGGGCCCGCGCCCGCCGCACTGTCAGCGGCGAGCGCTCCACCGGGGCTTGCCGGCGCCGCACCGCTCACTGGGGTCGTGTCGTCCGGCGTTGCCGTGTTCGGAGCCGGGGTGGCGGGTGGCGCGCCGTCCAGCGTCGGCGTGGCTGGTGTCGGCGTGGCTGGTGTCGGCGTGGCTGGTGTCGGCGTCGGGGTGGCCGGCGTGGGCGCGGGCGGCGCGGGCGGCGTGGCCGGCGTGGGCGCGGGCGTGGTCGGCGTCGGGGTGGCTGGTGTGGGGGTGGTGGGCGTTGCGGTTGGCTGCTCCGTCGGGTCGGTGGGGTAGTGCGAGGTCGGGTGGGGTGGGATGGGGGTCGTCGGGGTTGTGCAGGAGAGTTCGCCGCCGTGGGCGCGTACGACGCCCCGGGCGATGGGCAGGCCCAGGCCCGAGCCGCCGGAGCGGCGGTCGCGGGCCTCGTCCAGGCGGACCAGGCGGTCGAAGATGCGTTCGCGGTCCTCCGGCGGCACGCCCGGGCCGTCGTCGGTGACCGTCAGCAGCGCGTAACTGCCGGCGGTCGAGACGTGCAGGCGCACGGTGCCCGACGGGCCCGTCGCCTGGCGGGCGTTGTCGGCCAGGTTCGCCAGCACCTGCGCCAACCGCTGCGGGTCGCCCCACACGTGGGCCGACGTGCCGGACGCGGCGATGTCGAAGTCCGGCGCGAGCAGCCTGGTGCGGCCCACCTCGGCCTCCGCCAGGGCGAGCAGGTCCACGCGCTCCCGGTGCAGCTCCAGGCCCGCCTCGATCCGCGCCAGCGCCAGCAGGTCGTCCACGAGCCGGCCGGCTCGGCGGGACTCCCGCACCAGCAACAGGTTCAGCCGCTCCCGGTCCTCGGCGCTGCCGGTCTGCATCATCGCCTCCGACACGGCCTGCACGCCCGCGATCGGCGTCCTCAGCTCGTGCGCGGCGTCCGCGACGAATCTCCTGGTCCGCTCCTCCGATCCCTCCAACGAGTCCAACATGTCGTCGAACGCGGCCGCCGTCCGGCCGAGTTCGTTGTCCGTCCGCGACGGGTTGAGCCGGTGCCCCCGGCCGCCGCTCGCGATCGACCGCGCCAGCGTGGTCATCGCGTCCAACGGGGCCAAGGCCCGCCGGACCACCCAGACCAGCGCCACCGCCGTCACCCCGAGCGCCGCGAACCCGACGAGCAGCAGCAACCGCCGCAGCCGGGCCTGCGCGTCGGTGATCACCGACGACTCGGCCCACAGGGTCAGCTTCGACCCGTCCGGCAGCTCCCGGCTGACCCTGTGCGCCACGTCCTCCGCGGGTGAGTGGCCGAACGCCGTGCCGTCCGGCATCACCACGTACGCCTGCACACCCCGGCCTTCCAGCCGGCTCACCAACTCCTGCCCGCGCATCCGCGGCTGCTTCGCGAACAGGACCTGCGCCGCGCGGTACTTGTCGGTCAACGCGGTCTGGACGTCCCGCCGGGACTGCGCGGCGAACGTTGCGTCCACCACCAGCACCAGGCCGACCAGCACGAGGCCCAGGACGGCGATCGCCGAGATGGTGACCCGGCGGCGCAGGGACACCGTCCGCAGGCTCACGTCTCGTCCGCCCTCAACACGTACCCCAGCCCCCGCACGGTGTGCAGCAGCCGCGGGCCGTGCTCCTCAAGCTTGCGGCGCAGCGCGCTCACGTGGACCTCGACCAGGTTCGGGTCGTAGTCCTCGTAGCCCCACACCGCCGTCAGGATCTGCGTCTTGCCGACCACCCGGCCCCGCTGGGCGGCCAGGTAGCGCAGCAACCGCAGTTCCGTCGCGGTCAGCTCCACCGGCACGTCGCCGCGCAGCACCACCGCCGAGTCCGCGTCCACCAGCAGGTCGCCGATCTGCACGGTCGACGGCGTCCGGCCCAGCCGCCGGAGCACCGCGCTGACCCGCGCGACCAGCTCCGCGAGCACGAACGGCTTCACCACGTAGTCGTCCGCACCGCGGTCCAGCCCGCGCAGCCGGTCCGCCACACCGTCGCGGGCCGTCAGCATGACCACGCCCGCCCCGCTGGTGCGCCGGATGACCTCCAGCAGCATGAACCCGTCCCGGCCCGGCAGCATCACGTCGAGCACCACCAGGTCCGGGCGGAACCGCGCCAGGTCGCCTTCCAGGTCCCGGCCGTCCGGACGGACCTGGACCTGGTAACCGGCCTCGCGCAGGGCCGAACTCACCGCGGCGCCGATGGCCTCGGCGTCTTCGATCACCAGCACCCTGGCTGCAGTCGACACCTCCTCATTCTGCGTGGTCGGCAACGGGGAACGGGTGGTGGACGTCGGGCACCGCCCACCTCTTCAGCCACCGCTCAGCTCCGCCGCGCCTCACGGCCCCCGCGCGCGACGGGAAGGACGTCTGGTCGGGCCGGGACGGGTCGGGCTCGGTCGGGGGACTGGATCGGGTTGGTTCTCCATGGATCCAGTTTCGAACTGGTGTTCGAATGCGTCAAGATCACTTTCGGGTGATCGTGGCCCGCTCGTCGCAGACCCGGGCCCCACGACAACCGGGCATCCCGTCTGCGACCATCCACGCTGTGGCGGTACGGCTGAGCCCAGTGCGCTGGGCGCTGGTCCTGCTGGTCCTGGGACTCGCGGGCATTGCGGCGGCGGTCGCGTTCTGGTGGCCGGCCGGCTCCGCCGCGACCGCGCACCGGACCTCCGCGACCGTCGTCACCCCGGCGCCCTGCGGCGGCGGCGACGCCTACGACCGCGTGGAGCTCAAGGTGGCCGACCAGACCCGCACCGCCCGCCTCGACGGCTGCGGCCACCAGCAGAACGAGGTCGTCGAGGTTGTGGTCCCCACCGACACCAGCGGCGACTTCACCGTGCAGGCGGCGACCAGCACCCCGGTCGGCATGCCGCTGGAAACCCGGCTGGCCGTCCTGCTCACCTGCCTCAGCGGCATGGCCGGCGGCCTCTACGCCCACCTCATCGGCGGACGGCACAGACCTCAGGCCACGGCCTCCGCCGAAGCCGTATAGGTGTTGCACGACGTCGTAGTGCCCGTGTCGAACCCGTAGGACGCCCACATGCCCTGGTTCTTGGGGCTCCCGTGCGCGTTCTTCTCCGCGGGCTCCTCCACGGCGTACTGGAAGTCGTCAGTGGCCTCTTGCGCCAAGTCCTCACCGATGGTCCCGGACACCGCCGTCAGGAACATCCCCGCGAAGCAGTTGGCCTGCAGCTCGATCCGGCGGGACATCTCCAGCCCGGCCGGCGTGTCCTCGCCGGCGTCGGCGATCTTGCTGTCCGCCGCCCGCAGCATCCCGCTCAACGCCTGCACGTGGTGCCCGTACTCGTGCGCCAGCGTCGCCAGGTGCATCCCAGGGCGCTCGCCACCGCCGTTGTCCCGCAGCCTGCTCGTAGGCATGTAGATGGTGCGGTTGCGACCGCAGTAATACGCCACGGCCTCGCTCTCAGCGGGCGCTGCGCCGCACGGACCCTCCTTGAGGTCCGGCGACGCGTCCAGCACGGGCGCCTCGAACGGCAGGTTCACCTGCGCCAACGCGGGCTTCCACGCCTCGTCCAAACACGCCACCCCGGCGGTGTAGTACGCCGACAGCTCAGCGTCGGACACCCCGAACTCGGGCAACGCGCAGCCCGTCGCCGTCAACTTCACGGGCGTGGTCAACAACGGGTGGTCGGCCAACCGGTGCACCGCGCGCGGACGTGGCGCCTCCGTCGTCGTAGGAGTCGACGGAGGCGTGTAAGGACCCGCGACCGCCCTACCGGGAATCTTGCGCGCGTTGTCCCACTGGGTCACCAGACCGAGACCGAGGACCGAAGACACGATCAACGCGAACACGCCGACGAGCACCATCGGGTTGTTTTTGGGCTCCTCAGGCGTGTGCACGGTCCTCCAGTCGGGTCAGCTCACATCCTCCGCGGTCGCGAGCCAAGTGTTGCACGCGCTCGTCTCGTTGTTTTTGAAGCCGTGGTTGACCCACGCGGCGTTCCGCTCCGGAGCGCCGTGGTCACGGTGCGGGTAGATCGGGTAGTCGCCCCGGTTGCCGGCGTCGCTCAGCGCCACGGAGATCACGTCGCCGGGCACCGCGCCGTGCGAGAGCGGGGCCAGCGTCATGCCGCCGAAGCAGGTCGCCTGGAGTTCCTTGCGCCGGTTGAGGTCGAGGCCCGCCGGGGTGTCCCAGCCGCCCTTGTCGTACTGCGCCTGGCCGGACGCGCGCAGGATGCCCGACAGCCACTGGACGTGGTGGCCGTACTCGTGCGCCAACTGCCCGAGGTACTTGCCCGGGTGGTTGGGGTTCGCCGCGCCCTGCTCGTTCGCGTAGTGGTTCGGCGTCCAATAGATGGTGCCTTCGCAGTACATAGCGGTCCGGTCAGGCCCCATGCCGCCGCACGGGTTGGTGATCTGCGAGGTCACCATGACCAGTTCCACCGGCTGGTACGGCAGGTTCGCCTTCTGGAAGGACGGCTTCCACATGGCCTCGATGCACGGCAGCGCCGCCCGTAGGAAGTTGTCCTGACCCGCCGGGGAGTAGTTCATGGCGGGCAGCGGACACCCGTCGATGTTGAACGCGCCCAGGCCCGCGCCGTGGATCGGGTTGTCGCCGAGCGCGATAACGGCTTTGGGGCCGGCCTTGGTGGTGCTTGTGGCCGTTGTCCGCGTTGTAGTGGTCGTTGTGGTGGTCGTTGTCGTCGTAGTGGTCGTCGGGTACGAGTACGTGTAGCTGGAGTAGCCCGAATACGCGGAGTCGTTCACACGTTTCGGTTTGGTGGTCGTGGCGATGATTCCGATGGCCGCGATACCCAGGACGACGACTCCGATGACCACGCCCGCCACAAGCGGTCCGTTGTTCTTCTTGCGCGGCAGCGGCGGATAAGGCTGACCGGGCGGCCCCCAACCCGGCTGCGGGCCCCAATTCGCGGGCGGCGGCTGCGGTGCGGCCATGGGCGGCGGCTGGGGCGGGCCCACCGGCGGCATTGCAGGCGGCGGGTACTGCTGCTGCTGGCCAGGGAACTGCTGACCGGGGAACTGCGGCTGGGGAGCGGGCTGCTGGGGAGCGGGCTGCTGGGCCGGCGGCCAAGGCTGCTGCATGGGCTGGTGCTGGCCGGGCTGCTGCTGACCGGGCTGCTGGGTCGGCCAGGGACGCGTGGGCTGGGGGTTCAGCGGAGCGGGCACGGGTGGTGGCCCAACCGGTCGTGGTGGCGGCCAGCCACCCGGCGGCGGTGGTTGCGTCATCGCTGGTGATCCCCCAAATCGCGGATGCCCGAATCAGCACAGAAGCATAGGGTGGCTCCGCTATTCTCCGCGGCCGTGTTGAAAAACTGGGGAGCGGCGATCTTGTGCGCCGCCGCGCTGTGCACGTTCGTCGGCACGGCGGCGGCGCAGCCGAGCAGTCCCGCGGGGCTGCCCGGCACGGTCGGCACCGACGTGCGCCTCAAGCTGGAGCGCGACGGCAGGTTGACCGTCACCGAGGTCGTCAGCGTCCCCGACGGCAAGAGCGCCAAACGCGTCGTGCCGCTGCGCATCGCGGTCGGAGACGACCGTGACCGCGTGTTCGACGTGACGGACGCCTCTGTAGAGGGCAACGGGTCGGCCACGGTCTCCGAAGGCGAACTGACCATCGCGCTGCAGTCCGGGACCTCCACCGTCAAGTACTCGGTCGTGGGCACCGTCGCGAAGATCGGCGACACGCTGGAATTGCGCTGGCAGCCCGCGAGCGGCTGGGACACCGCCCTGGACTCGGTGAAGGTCTCCGTCATCACGCCGGACGCCCCCAAATCGGTGAACTGCCTGGCCGGACCGCCCGGCACGGCCAAGCCGTGCACGTCCGCCGACCTCGGCGACGGCCGCGGCGTCCGCGCCACCGAAATCGGTCTTCCCGCAGGTGAGCGTATCGACGTGGCGGTCGGGCTGCAGGACGGTGCCGCGCCCGCCAACGCCCGCGTGGAGCAGACGTCGGGCCTGGCGGCGGCGTTCGCGCTGACCCCGGCGACGGCGATCGGCCTGGGCGGGCTGGTCGTGCTGCTGCTGGGCGGCCTGACCCTGCTGTGGTACCTCCGCGGCCGTGACGCCCGTGCGCTCGCCAGCGAGGTCGGACCGGTGAACGTGCTGGTCACCGACCCTTCGGGGCGGGTGGCGTTCGCATCGCCGGACGGCGTCCTGCCCGGTCAGGTCGGCACCGTGGTGGACGAGCACGTGGACGTCGTGGACGTGACCGCGACCGTCGTGGACCTCGCCGTGCGCAACTACGTGTGGATCGAGGAGGTCGGCGAGCGCGACTGGCGGTTCGTGCGCCGCAACGCCGCTGACTCCTCGCTGTCCGGTTACGAGCGAGCGGTGTACGAGGCGGTCCTGCCGGATGGTGTGGACTCCGTGCTGCTATCGGAGCTGCGTGGCCGGCGGATCGACCTGACGCGCGTGCGTGACGAGCTTTATGCGGACGTGGTGGCGCGTAACTGGTTCGTGCGGCGTCCGGACGCCGAGCGCAGCCTGTGGTGGTGGGCCGGGCTCGCCGTGGCGGCGCTGGGCGTCGTGGGCACTGTGGGGCTGGCGCTTGTCTCCGGACCCGCGCTGTTCGGCCTGGTGGTGGCCGTCGCGGGCGTCGGGCTCGCGTTGGGCGCGCGGTGGATGCCCGCGCGGACCAAGCGCGGTACGGCGTTGCTGGAGCACGTCCGCGGGTTGCGCGGGTACCTGCACACGGCTTCGCCCTCGGACATCCCCGAGCAGGACCGGGAGATGGTCTTCTCGCGGTCGTTGCCGTACGCGGTGGTGCTGGGCGAGACCGAGCGCTGGCTGACGACGTTCGCGGGCGGTCGGCCGGGGCTGTACTGGTTCGGGCAGGCCGACCAGTCGGCGGACCTCGGGCGGTTCGCGCAGCGGTTCCCGCACTTCGTCGGCGCGCTGGACGGGGTGCTGGCGCAGGCCGGGCACCTGCGCTCCCTGCGATGATCACCCGATCGTGATCTTGCGCTGAGTCGAACTCCTGTTCGACAATCGACACAGCCGGCCACTCGAACCGACGGGCATCGGGGCGGGTGGGCGGAGTGGTGTGGCGGGTGTCGGCCCAGTTCGCGCAGGGCTTGCGCCGGCCGGCGGTCCGGGCGGGCGACCTGCGGTCCTCGCGGGGGTGGAAACCCGTAGGCTGCGTCCATGGCGCTACCCGAACTGCACAGGTTCACGCTTCCCAACGGCCTGCGGGTGGTGCTCGCCCCAGACCCGAGCGCTCCGGTCGTCGGGGTGAGCGTGCACTACGACGTGGGATTCCGTTCGGAGCCCGAGGGCCGGACAGGGTTCGCGCACCTGTTCGAGCACCTGATGTTCCAGGGCAGCGAGAGCTTGGAGAAGCTCGCGCACTTCCGGCACGTGCAGTCCTCGGGCGGCACGTTCAACGGGTCCACGCACCCCGACTACACCGACTACTACCAGGTGCTGCCGTCCGCCGCGCTGGAGCGGGCGCTGTTCCTGGAGGCGGACCGCATGCGGGCGCCGAAGCTGACCGAGGAGAACCTGCGCAACCAGATCGACGTGGTGAAGGAGGAGATCCGGCTCAACGTGCTCAACCGGCCGTACGGCGGGTTCCCCTGGATCCTGCTGCCGCCGGTCCTGTTCCAGACGTTCCCCAACGCGCACAACGGCTACGGCGATTTCACGGACCTTGAAAACGCAACAGTGGATGATTGCGCCGCATTCTTCGACACCTATTACGCGCCGGGCAACGCGGTCCTGACCGTGGCGGGCGACTTCGCGCCCGAGGCGGCCCGCGCGCTGGTGGAGAAGCACTTCGGCGACGTGCCCGCACGGCCCGTGCCCGTGCGGCCGTCGTTCGCCGAGGCGCCGCCGAAGGGCGAGTTGCGGGCGGAGCACACGGACCAGCACGCCCCGATGCCGGCCATCGCGCTGGGCTACCGCATCCCGGACCCGGTGGCCGACGTCGAGGGGTACCTGACCTACCTGGTGCTCGCCGGCGTGCTCACCGACGGCGACGGCTCGCGGCTCCAGCAACGGCTGGTGCACCGGGACGCGATCGTGGTCGACGTCGGCGCCGGCTGCGGGCTGTTCGGCCCGCTGGAGGCGCGCGACCCGGACACGTTCAGCATCACCGCGATCCACGCGCCGGACGTCCCGTCCGAGCGGGTGATCGCGGCGGTGGACGAGGAGCTGTTGCGGGTGGCGGAGGAAGGACCTTCGGCGCAGGAACTGGCGAAGGTCACCGCGCGGTGGGTGTCCACCATGCACCGCGAGCACGACCGGTTGACCAGCCGCACCCTCGGCCTCGGCTCGGCGGAGCTGCTGTTCGGGCGGGCGGAGCTGCTGTACGAGCTGCCGGAGAAGCTGGCCGCCGTCACCACCGAGGACGTCGCCGCGGCGGCCAAGGCGCTGCGGGCGGACTCGCGGGCGGTCCTGCTGCTCAAGCCGGCGGGTCACGTGGAGAACGACGAGAACAACGGAGGTACCGAGTGAGCGCCCCGACGACGCACCGCAGCGCCGAGGAGATCGGCCGCACGGAGCGGGGGCCGCGTCCGCTGCCCGACCTGGGCGAGCAGCGGGCCGCCGCGGACCTGTCCTCGGTGGACGTCGAGCTGTCCAACGGGCTGCGGGTCATCGCGGTGCGCCGGTCGTCGGTGCCGCTGGTCGAGGTGCGGCTGCGCATCCCGTTCGCGGACCCGGCGGACTCCAGCGCCGGCTCCGCGCACGCCGCGCGGGCCGAGGTGCTGGCGAACACGATCCTGACCGGGACCGCGACGCGGAGCCGGGTGGACGTGGACACCGAGCTGGCGCTGGTCGGCGGCGAGCTGGACGCGGTGGTCGACCCGGAGCGGCTCGCGTTCTCCGGCAACTCGCTGGTGACCGGGCTCGACACGGTCCTCGACGTGCTGCGGGACGTGCTCACCGGCGCGACCTACCCGGCGGAGGAGGTCGAGCGGGAGCGGGCCCGGCTGGTGGAGCGCATCCGGCTCGCGCGGTCGCAGCCCAACGTGATCGCGCGGGAGGCGCTGCAGCGCCACCTGTACGGCGACCACCCGTTCGCCAAGGAGATGCCCGAGGCGGAAGAGGTCGCCGAGGTCGGGCGGGAGGACGTGCTCGCGCTGCACGCGCGGGCCGTGCTGCCGCGCGGGTCCGTGCTGGTGGTGGTCGGCGACGTCGAGCCGGACGCCGCCGTGCGGGCGGTCGAGGCCGCGCTGGGCTCGTGGGTGGGCGAGGGCAGCGCGGTGTCGCTGCGCCCGCTGCCGCCGGTCCAGGGCGGTGACGTGCTGTTCGTGCCGCGCGCGGGCGCGGTCCAGTCGCAGATCCGGCTCGCCGGGCGCGGCCTGGTGCGCACCGACCCGCGCTACCCGGCGCTGCAGATCGCGAACCTGGTCTACGGCGGGTTCTTCTCCTCGCGGCTGGTGGAGAACATCCGCGAGGACAAGGGCTACACCTACAGCGCCCGCTCGCACCCGGAGTTCACGCCGGGCGGGGCGACGCTGCTGGTGGACGCCGACACGGCGAGCGAGGTCACCGCGGCGGCGCTGCTGGAGACGCGGTACGAGCTGGGGCGGCTCGCGCTGGTCCCGCCGACGGAGTCCGAGGTGGACACGGCGCGGCGGTACGCCATCGGGTCGCTGCTGACCGCGACGTCGTCGCAGGGCGGGCTGGCGTCGTTCCTGGTCAACCTCGCCGGCCTCGGGCTGGACATCGAGTGGTTCACCGGGCACCCGGACCGGCTCGCGGCGGTCACCGTCGAGCAGGTCGCCGAGGTGGCGCTGGAGTTCTTCGCGCCCACCGCGTTCACCGGGGTCCTGGTGGGTGACGCCGAGCTGCTCGCGCCGCAGCTGCGCGCGCTGGGTGGTGTCACCCTGCCGTGAGCTTCGAGCTGGTGGAGCTGCCCGCCCTGTCGCGGTTCACCGTCGACCGGCGGGAACCGCTGCGCGGCGACACCGAGCGGATCGCCCAGCTGTGGCCGAAGGCCAGGGCCATCACCGTGGACACGCACGGGCGGACCCTGGTCGCGGACCACGGGACGCGGCTGGTCGACCGGCCCGCCACCGACTTCGGTGACGGGCCGCCCGACACCGCCGTCCTGCTCGGCGAGCAGGACGGCGTGGCCTGGTGGGCGGTGCCCACGGCGGACGAGACCGACGTGGCCGCGCCCGCCGGCCGGGCGTGGTTCGCGCCCGAGCTGACCGCCGAGCCGCAGTGGCTCGACCTGCGGGCGGTCGGCGCGTTGCTCGACGACACCGGCGCGGGCCTGTTCACCTCCGCGGTGGCCCTGTTCCACTGGCACCGGTCGGCGTCCTTCTGCGCGAAGTGCGGCGGGTCCACCGAGTCGGTGAAGTCGGGTTGGGCGCGGGTGTGCTCGCGGTGTGGCCGCGAGGAGTACCCGCGCACCGACGCGGCGGTGATCTGCCTGGTGCACGACGGCGCCGACCGGGTGCTGCTCGCGCGCGGCGAGGGCTGGCCGGCGGGCCGGTACTCCGTGCTGGCCGGGTTCGTCGAGGCCGGCGAGTCGCTGGAGGCGTGCGTGGCCCGGGAGATCGCCGAAGAGGTCGGCGTCGAGGTGACCGGCATCCGGTACCTCGGCAGCCAGCCGTGGCCGTTCCCGCGGTCGTTGATGGTCGGTTTTGAGGCGGTCGGCGACCCGGACGAGCCGCTGCGGCCGGCCGACGGGGAGATCGCGCAGGCGAAGTGGGTCACCCGGGCGGACGTGCGCCAGGCGCTGGCCGAGCCGGGCAGCGTGCCGGACCTGCTGTTGGCGCCGGGCGCGTCGATCGCGTACCGGATGATCCAGTCGTGGGCGGCGGCGGACTAGCCGTACCACCGGACCCGCGCTGAACAACCTCGACCGGAAGGCCCTCGGGGTGGTGTGGAGCGTTTCCACGCCACCGCCGAGAGGTCGCCGTGCGCCTCGCCGGGTCGTGTCGGGTCGGGTCGGGTCGATCGTGCCCGGCCCACGCGGCCCACGCGGCCCACGCGGCCCATGCGGCCCATGCGGCCCACGCGGCCGACCCGACCGATGCGGCCGTCGCGGGTCAGAGCAGGTCCGCCCACGGGACGGTGCGCACGACGTCGGCGTACCGGTGCCAAGTGATCTCGGGCAGTTCGGCGTGCAGGGCGGGCACGTCGATGTCCGTGCCCACCTCGGTGAAGTAGCGGAACATCGCGGCGAGGTCGGCCGAGTGCCGTTCCACCACCTCCAGCGGTGGGCGGTGGTGGCGGATCGGGGTGCCGATCGCCTCGGTGAGCGCCGCCGCCATGCCCGCCGGGCTCAGGGCCTCGCCGGCGAGGTCGAGGCGGCGGCCGGTGAAGCGGTCCGGTTGTTCCAGGGCGAGGACCGCGACGGCGGCGATGTCCGCGACGGCCACCAGGTGCAGTGGCTTGTCCGACGGCAGCGGCAGGCCGAGGATGCCGCGGCGCAGGCCGTCGAGGGTCCAGTCGCCGAACTTGTCGTCGATGAACGCGGCCGGGCCGAGGACGGTCCACGGGACGTGCCCGCGGGCGAGGTGCTCCTCGATGCGCCGCTTGCTGTCGAAGTGCGGGATGCCGGTGCCGCGGTCGGCGTTGGAGGCCGACGTGAACACGATGTGGTCGACCTCGTGGGCGGCGTCGACCAGGGCGATGCCCTGCCGGGTCTCGGTGTCGGTGTCGGTGCCGAACGGGGTGGTGACCGCGAAGACCGAGCCGACGCCGTGCAGGGCGGCCTTGAGCGACGACGGGTCGTCGTAGTCGCCGTGGGCGATCTCCGCGCCGGCCGCGCGGAGTCGTTGTGCGGCTGGGCTTCCCGGGTCGCGGGTGAGGGCGCGGACGGGGTGGCCGCGGTCGAGGAGGAGTCGGGCGACGGCGCCGCCCTGGGCGCCGGTCGCGCCGGTGACCACTGTCATTTCCATGCTCAAAGGTTGACACTGAAAATGTATCGGCGTCAAGCGAGTTGGTAGCATGGTCGGCGTGGACCGGTTCGAGCCGAGCGAGGCGCTGCTGGCGTGGCTGTACGTGCAGCAAGGGGTGGACGCCGTGCGCGTCGCGATGGGTGAGCGCGTGGAGGCGGCGGCCGGGTGTTCGCTGCTGGAGCACGAGGCGCTGTACCGGATCGACATGAACGGGCGGCTGCCGATGTCCGAGCTGTCCGACCTGCTCGCGGTGAGCCCGAGCGGGGTGACGCGCCTGGTGGAGCGGCTCGTCCGGCGCGGGTGGGTGGAGCGGTCGCAACAGCCCGAGAACCGGCGGGTGGTGTACGCGGCGCTGACCGACGAGGGCCGGCGGGTGCTCAAGGCGACCACCGCGCCCGCGTACCGGGCGGCCGTGGCGGAGGAGTTCGCGGGGACGCTCACCGAACGCGACCTCGCCGACCTGCGGCGGGTCGGGCGCAAGCTCCTGGAGGCGCACGGCAAGTGGGACGCCCAGCGGTTCGCCCCCTGACCGCGGGTCCACCCCCGCTCCGGGCCGTTCCGGGCGATCGCCATGACGAACCGTCGCCACTCGGCTTGGATGAGGGGGTGACGGTGCACCGCAAGCTGACCGTGCGCGACCTGCGCGCCGGGAACCGGGCGCGGGTGTTGCGCGCGCTGTACTTCGACCAGCCGCGCAGCCGGCAGGAACTCGCCGGGATCACCGGGTTGAGCCAGGCGTCGGTCAGCAACGTCGTCGGTGAGCTGATCGGCGACGGGGTCGTGGTGGAGGCCGGGCAGGTCGATTCGGACGGCGGTCGGCCCCGGGTGTTGTTGCGGGTCAACCCGTCCTTCGCGGCCGTGGTCGGGGTGGACGTCGGGGAGACGCACGTGCTGGTCGAGGTGTTCGACCTGACGTTGCGGCGGCTGGCGATGGCGACCTTCCCGATGGACCCCGGCGCGTACCCGGCGGACGAGGTCGCGCGCCAGGTGCTCGCCGGGCTGGCCACGTGCCTGGCGGAGGCCGGGGTGGACGACGTGCTCGGGGTCGGTGTGGGGCTCCCGGGGCTGGTCGAGCAGGGCGTCGTCTACACGCAGACGGTCGGGTGGCACGGGGTGCCGTTCGAGCGGATGCTGCGCGAGGGCACCGATCTGCCGCTCTACCTGGACAACGGGGCCAACACGCTCGGGCAGGCCGAGTCCTGGTTCGGCGCCGGCCGGGGGACGGACGACGTGGTCGTCGCGCTGATCGGGTCCGGGGTCGGCGCGAGCGTCATCGCCGGCGGGGTGCCCTACCGCGGGGTGTCCGGTGGCGCGGGGGAGTGGGGGCACACGACCGTCGCGCTGGACGGTCGGGCCTGCCGGTGCGGTGCGGCCGGGTGCCTGGAGGCCTACATCGGGGCGGCGGGGGTCGTGGAGCGGTACCGGTCGCTGGCCGAAGGGGTGCCCGCCGAGCAGGAGGAGGCGTTGCGGGCGTTGGTCGGCAGCGACTCGCCGGCGGCGCGGGAGGTGCTGGCGGAGACCGCGCGGTTCGCCGGGGTGGGGATCGCGAACCTGATCAACCTGTTCAACCCGTCGCTGGTGGTGCTCGGCGGGTGGGCCGGGTTGCTGCTCGGGGAGCGGTTGCTGGACGCGATCCGGGCCGAGGCCGCGACCCACGCGTTGCGGCGGCCGTTCGAGCAGGTGTCGATCACGTTGTGCGAGCTGGGTCCCGAGTCGGTGGCGCTCGGGGCGGCCACGCTGCCGGTCGCCGACCTGCTCGCGTCCGGCGGGGTGAAGCGGGTCGCCAGCCGGGTCGGCTGACACCGGGGAACGGCGCGGGCCGGCCGCTCCCGGGTGCGGCGTACACCGGCCATCTCGGGTGTCGCGGGTACCGGCTTGCGGGTGCGCGGGCACCGGCCGGCTTGCCGGTGTCGCGGGTACCGGCCGGTGCTCGGGGCGGGGGTTGTCCCGCTGCGGTCAGGGGTCGACGCGGTCCAGGGCCGCGCCGTCCCACGTGGTCTGGGTGCAGGCCACGCCGCGGCCGTTCTTGGGGCGCAGCACGTCGTAGATGTGCATCCGGGGGATCTTGTCGGACACGCCCCAGCCGCTGGGCCACGTGATGACCCAGTCCATGTCCAGGTCCACCAGCAGGCCCAGCATGCGCGCGATGGTCGGGTCGTCCAGCCGCTCGAACGCCTCGTCCAGCAGCACCAGCCGCAGGGGCGCGAAGTCGCCGGTCACCGCGTCGTAGAACGACGCCGCCGCCGCGAACAGGGTCACGTACGAGATCAGGCGCGTCTCACCCGACGACAGCTGCCGCAGCCGCCGCTCGCGGGGGCCGCCGTCGGGACCGGTGTCGGCCACGGTCACCGTGAACTGGTGCCACGTCCGGTAGTCCAGCGCGCGGGACAGGATCTCGGCGTAGCTGCCCGAGTGCGAGTCGCGCTCGGCCTCGATCCGCTCGGTGAACACCCGCCGGAGCACCGCGTCCTGCTCCGGGTCGCGGTCCGCGTAGGGCAGGCGGACCAGGGCCAGCGCGTCGCGCGTCTCCTCCTCCAGCGCCGCGGACGGCTTCCACGCCAGCTTCACGTGCACGCCCTGCGACGACCGCGCCCGCCCGAGCACCTCGTTCATCCGCCGGCACAGGTCCTCGGCCACGGCGATCTGCCCGCGCAGCCACTCGGCGAGGTCGCGGATGAGGTAGTCGGCGAAGATGTTCTGGTAGCGCTCGTCCAGGAACCCGCGCTGCTCGGCCAGCTTCGCGGTCACCTGCCGGGCCGCCACCGCGACCGGGCGCGCGCCCTCCTCGCCGGTCACGGTCACCGTCAGCAGGCCCTCGTGCTGCTCGGCCGCGATGTCGTGGCTGCCCGCCAGCGCCGTCTGCAACGCCTGGAGCTTGGTGATCACCGTCGCCTCGCCCGCGCCGCGCCGGTCGGACATGGTCAGCGCCGCCCGCACCGACTCGACGTCCTCCGGCACGTCGGGCAGCGCCGCCACCAGCACGCCGGGCGCGGCGATGGTGGCTTTGAACTGCTCGATCGCCCGCACCCGCGCGTCCTGCGCCGCCGCCAGCTGCTCGGCGGCGGTGTCGAGCTGGGCGGACAGCTTCGCCGCCTGCTCGCGGGCCGACGCCACCCGCTCCCGGACGCCCTTCAGCTCGTCGCGCATCTCCCGGCGCGAGCGCTCCAACGTGGACAGCTGGGTGGCGATCTCCTTGGCCTCGCCGCCGATCGCGTCGGTCAGCTCGGCCAACGTGCTCGCCTGGGTCGCGTAGTCCACGCACCGCGCCTCGGCGTCGGCCTCGGCGGCCACCCGGTCCTCGACGGCCGAGTGGTAGCGGTGGCCGGCGTCGGTGAGGTCGGCGAGGGTCGCGCGGCACTGGCGGCGCAGCACGTCGCCGAGCCGGTCGGCGGTGCGCTGGGCCTCGGCGGCGGCGTCCTGGGCCTGGCGCAGGCCCTCGGTGGTGGCGGGCAGGCCCGCGTCCCCGGCCTGGCGCACGACCTCCGCGTGCGCCGCTTCGCCGCGGACCTGGGCGGACTCCAGTTCGGCGCGCAGTTCCGCGGCGCGCTTGGCGGCGCGGTCGGCGGACTCCTGCGCGGCCTGGAGGCGACCGTGCTTGGCGACCAGGGTGCGGTCGGTGGGGAGGCGGTCCAGGTGCGCTTCCCACCGCTCGACCAGGCCGCGCGCGGCGGCCAGGTCGGCCTCGGCGGTGCCCAGGTCGGTCCGGAGGGCGGACAGCTCGTCCTCCAGTTCGGCGATCCGGCGGCGGCGGGCGGCTTCGCGGGCGCCGGCGCCGATGAACTCGGCCGCGTCCTTGTGCCACGAGCCGGTCAGCACGCCGGCGCTCCACCGGCCGTCGGCCGTCACGGCGAACGGGCCGTCGGCGGGGGACAGGGACACCGACGCCAGCAGGGACGCCACGACCTCCGCGGGCACCGGCGAGCTGGGCTCCACGGCCGGCACGAGCACCGACGCGAGCGACGGACCGGGCACCGGCTCGCGCGGCACGGCGACGAGGTCCCCACCCGACGCGGAGGCGTCGCCCGGGACGGTCCCGGAGGCGGTGACCCAGGCGTTGAGCAGGCCCGACGCCTCCAGGGCCGCCTCCAGACCGGCGCGGTCGGCCTCGGGCACCCCGGGGGCGAAGTCGACCAGGCGGTAGAACGGCGAGCCGGTCGACGGGTCGCGTTCGGCGACCGCGAACCGGTCCCGCTCGGGCACCCGGGCCGTGCCGGAGCGCAGGCCCGCGAGTTCGGCGTCCAGGGCGTCGATGGTGGCGTGCAGCTCGGCACGTCGCGCGGTGCCGGCGTGGGCGGTGTCGCGGGCCGCCGCGACCAGGGGCCCTACCCACTCGCGGGCGGCGGAGGTGACCTTGCGGGCCGCCGAGGGATCGACCGTCGTCGGCAGGGGCAGGTCGTCGGCGGGGCGGGCGGGCCCGGAGTCCTGCCAGGCCCGCACGTCCTCCAGCCAGGTCAGGGCGACCTCGGCCAGCTCCTGGGCCTCCTGGTTGCGCAGCGCCGCCGCCTCGGTCGCGGCCTGCTGGGCGTCGCGGGCGGTCTGGCGGAGGGTGTCCACCTTGCGCTGCCCGGCCTCCAGCTCCTCGGCCTGCCGGTGCAGGGCCAGGGCCAGGGCGCCGCGTTGGCGGGCCAGGGAGGCGATCTCGCCGGTGCGGTCGGCGGCGGACAGGTCGAGGTCGGCCACGGGCGGCGGCACGCGGCGTTCGATGGGCAGCGGCCCGGCCTCCGGGTCCGGCTTGGCCCGCACGGACTCGGTGCGCACCTCCGCCTCCGGCACCGGCGCCCGCGGCACGTCCAGGACCAGCGCCGGGTCCAGGCCGGCCACGCGCAGGTGGTGGCGCAGGGGCTCGACCAGCTCGTCGGCCGCGGACAGGTCGTCGGCCAGGCGGCGCAGCAAGCGGAGCACGCCGTCGACCGCGCCGTCCTCCTGCGACCGCTGCTTGCTCGCCATCTCCAGGGCGGCGATCGCCGAGGACCGCTTCTCCGCCACCAGCTTCTCGCGCGTCTGGAGGTCCTGGAGGTCGCGGAACGCGGGCAGCTCCTTCAGCGCCCCGATGGTCTCCTCGGCCTGCTGCTCACCGGACTCCAGCGCCTCCAGCGACGCCTCGGCGGCGGCCCGCTCGGCCAGGGTCTCGGTCAGCGATGCCGACAGCTTCGCCGACGCCCGCTCCAGCTTGCGCACCGACTCCTCGGCCGCGCCGAGCTTCTCCGCCGACGCCCGCAGCCCGCCGAACGCGTAGTCGGAGTACGTCTTGAGGAACGTCCCGAGCGCCGCGTCCGCCGACGACAGCCGCACGATGTTCTCCCGGATCGACTCCAGGTCGTCGAACGACGTCGCCAACTGCTCCACCATCGCCTGGTCCAGCGGCGGCAGGGCGTCGGACAGGATCTGCTCCAGCTGCCCCTCCAAGACCTTCAACCCGACGTCGGGGTTGCGCAGGGTCCGCTGGAGGTGCAGCAGGTCGCCGTACCGGGCGGCGGGCACGCCGTACACCGTCTCGGCGATCTTCGCCCGGAACGCTGCCTCCTCCAGCACGCAGTCCGCGCCGATCAGGTCCCGCAGCTGCGCCGGTCCCAGCGGCGTCCGCTCCGCGCCCACCAGGGTCAGGTCGTGCCCGACCCGGCGGGCCGTGACGAACCGCCACGAGTCCGTGATCGCCTGGGAGGTCTTGGACGCCTTCACGCCCAACCCGCAGGTCAGGTATTCGTCCTCACCGCGCACCAGCTCGACCCACGCGTAGCCGATCCGGTTGGGGCCGCCGTCGTAGTCGTCGAGCATGAGCCGCCGCAGCGACACCGTGTCGAAGCCCTTGGAACCGACCTGCCGCAGGTCGCCGTCCAGGCACAGCGGCAGCAGCAGCTCCAGCGTGCGCGACTTGCCGGACCCGTTGGTGCCCTGGAAGATCGCGCGGCCACCGGAGAAGTCGAACGTCTGCTCGGTGTACTGCCAGATGTTGACGATGCCGCCGCGGTGCAGCCGCCACCTGTTCACACGCTCTCCTCATCGAACAACGACCAGCTCGGCACCTCGGGAACCGCCACCGGTTGCTCCACTTCACGTTCCGGGTCGCCGTCGGGCTGCGGCAGCCACCGGTGGGCGGCGGCGCCGAGCAGCCAACCGTCCTCTGTGGACACCGCGAGTCCCATGCGCCGCAGCAGTTCCAGCACCTCGTCGGCCAACCGCTCCAGGTCGTCGGTGAACTGCTTGGACCACGCCGCCGGGTAGTCCTCCACCAGCCTGCCGCACACCTCTAGCAGCCGCTCACGCGCCACGGGGTGCCGCCCGTCCGCCCGGGGCTCGTCTTCCAGCAGCGACGGCAGTGCCAGCAGCGCCAACCGCGCCACCGTGGAGGTGCCGGGGAAGTACAGGTCGGTCAGGTAGTCCTCGGGATCGGCCGCCAGCACGCCCTCGGACCGGCTCTCCGTGTAGAGCCCGAACGACGTCTCCAGCAGCACGGACTCCTTGCGCTGGTTGCGCCGCAACCACTCCGCCTGCTCCGGCGGCAGGTCCGCGTACAGCACGACCGGGTTCTCCACGAGCTTGCGCCGCACCGCGTGCTCCACCCCGCGCGGGCCGGGCCGGGCCGCCAGCTCCACCAGCCGCTCCGGCGACGACGCCTCACCCACCGGGCCGGTCAGCAGCTGGCCCAGCAGGTCGGTGTCCACGGTGATCAGCGCCTCGGTCTGCATGTCCACCGTGCCCTCGGTCTCGTGCAGCACGCCCAGCGACACCAGGTGCCGCAGCGCCGCCGTCAGCGCCCGCCGGTCCACGACGTCGTCGACGACCTCCAGACCCGCCTCCACCGCCGCCGCCCGCACGTCCGCGACCAGCCGGGACAGCAGGGTCTGCCGACCGATGCCGATCAGCACGGCCATGGTCAGCGCCACGTAGGCGTACCCGCGCGGGGACAGGCCCAGCACGCCGCGCGAGTCGTCCTCGCCGGGACCGGCCTTGTAGAGCCGGGCGAACCGCCGTTCCACCACCAGCCGGTAGCCCAGCAGCCGCGCGAACAGGTCCTGGAGCACGAACCGGTGCCGGTACACCAGGGCCACCAGCTCGCCGTCCGGCCCGTCGGCGCGCAGCAGGGGCCGCCGCAGCAGGGTCCGCGCGCAGCGGACGACGTTGGCGGCGTCGATGTCGGAGAGGTCGTCGAACATCAGTCGAGCACCAGCGTCGAGTCGTGGAGGGTCAGCGTCCCGCCGTGCGAGCGGACCACGGCCGACTGGCCGGGCGCGTGCGCCACGGTCACGCGCAGGCCGCGCACCGGGTCCGTGGCCGACCCGGAGTCCGAAGCGGTGTCGCGTTGCGCCATCGCCAGGGTCAGCAGCTCGCACAGCACGCCCAGCGCTTCGCCGGACAACGTGGTGGTGGCCAGCCGGGGCGCGGCGGCGGACAGCTCGGCCACCGACGCCGCGCGCCGCTCGTCGGCCTCCCGCGCCTCGGCCAGCAGGGACTGCTCGGTCATCGGGTCGTCCAGGATGCGCGAGGTCTTGCCGCGACCCGCCCGGTCGGCGCGGCTGCGCACGCTCACCGTCACGTCCACCACCGGGCCGTCCCGCCACGGGGTGCGCTCGTTGTCGCTGTCGTGCTCGGGCGCGGGGGACAGGTGCCGCGCGGAGTGCAGGCCGAACGCCGCCGCGTACAGGGTGTGCGCCTGCGACCGGGTGCCCGCGTCGAACCAGGTGGCGAGCTTCAGCAGGTCCGCGCGCCGGGACGGCAGCAGCCCGCCGCCGGACGTGGCCCGCTTCACGCTGGCCAGCAGCGACCCGATGGCCCGCGCGGTCGCCTCCCGCAGCGCGGTGACCTGGCTGGGGCGGCCGGGCCGGTCGACGAACCAGTCGGTCAGCTCCTGCCAGTCCGCGTCGGTGCGCCCGCGCGCCCGCTCCACCCGGTCGCCCAGGTCGGCGCGGCCCAGCAGGCGCAGCAGTTCGCCGCGGGCGCCGGTCAACCGGGACAGGGCGTCGGCGATGGCGGGCGTGTGCCGCAGCACGTCCTCCACGACCATCTGGATGTACTCGACCAGCAGGTTGCGGAAGCCGGAGATCTCCTCGGGCGCCAGGTGGTGGCGGGTCACGACCTGGCCCAGGTAGGCGTAGAAGTCGCGGACGGTGGCGGCCAGCTCGGCGTGCTGGAGGAACAGCGTGGTCACCTGCTCGGCCAGCACCTCGCGCGGGCGGCGGCCCTCGCTCAGCAGCGCCTCGGACAGCGTGTGCCCCAGCGCGCCCAGACCGCGTTCGACGGCCGGCAGCAGCTCCCGGGACACCTCCCGCGCGCCCTCGGGCACCCGCAGCAGCTCGTCCACGTCCCGCTGCACCCGCACGGCCAGCTTGGACACCTGGTAGCGCACGCTGCCGTGCTGGAACTCCGCGATGCTGGAGGCCACCACCTCGCGCCGCCCCTGCACCAGGTTGCCCCACTCGACCAGCTGCTTGAGCCGGTTGATCACGTTCTCGATGCGCGACTCGCCCGGCTCGACCCGACCCTCCCGCTCCGCGCCGGCCAGCGCGCCGGCGACCTCGCCCGCGGACAGGTCGGCCAGCAGCGTGGACGTGAACAGCCGCATGATCGCCAGGTAGGTGCGCTGGTGATCACGGGCGTCCAGGTACGCGTAGAGCTTCAGGCGGGCCGGTTCCACGGGAGGCACCCTAATGCGGGGCACCGACTCTTCGCGGGATACCGTGCCCCCGTGAGTGTGGGACGCGCGGTCGGGTTGGTGCTGGGGGTGGCCGCCGACGCGGTGTTCGGAGACCCCCGCAGATATCACCCGGTAGCGGGATTCGGCCGGGTCGCCGCGGCGCTGGAGCGCAAGGTCTACCGCGACCAGAAGGCCGCCGGCGCCGCCTACACCGCCGCTCTGGTCGGTGGCACCGTGCTGGCCGGCGTCGCCGTGGAACGCCTCGGCAGGCGGCACCCCGTCCTCCAGGCCGTGACCACCGCCGCCGCCACGTGGGCCGTGCTCGGCGGGTCGTCGCTGGCCGACGAGGGCACCGCGATGGGCCGCGAGCTCGACGGCGGCGACCTCGACGCGGCGCGCCGCCGCCTGCCCAACCTGTGCGGCCGGGAACCGAGCCGCCTGGACACCCTCGGCCTGGCCAAGGCGACCGTCGAGTCCGTGGCGGAGAACACGTCCGACGCCGTCGTCGCCCCGCTGTTCTGGGGCGCGGTCGCGGGCGTGCCGGGCCTGCTCGGCTACCGCGCGGCGAACACGCTGGACGCGATGGTGGGCCACCGCAACGCCCGCTACACCCGGTTCGGCTGGGCCTCGGCCCGCCTGGACGACCTGGCCAACCTGCTGCCGTCCCGGCTCGCGGCCCTGCTCACCACGGCGGGCGCGCCCGTCGTCGGCGGCTCCGGCGGCGAGGCGTGGCGCACGTGGCGGCGGGACGCCTCGGCCCACCCGAGCCCCAACGCGGGCCAGGTGGAGGCGGCGTTCGCGGGCGCCCTGGAGATCCGGCTGGGTGGCCGCACGGTCTACGCGCACGGCGCGGAGGACCGCCCGGTGCTGGGCCACGGCCGCAACCCGGACGCGGGCCACGTGACGCGGGCGGTGGAGCTGTCGCGGGTGGTCGGCGCGGGCGCCGCCGCGGTCACCTCGGCGCTGGCGCTCCTGCTTCGTCCTCGGCGAGCATCTCGGCGACGGACTTCCGCTTGGGCCTCGGCTCGCTGAGCGCGCCGCCCGGCCGGGCCTCGCGGACGGTGAAGTAGAGCCACCCCGCCAGGGCCATCGCGCCGAACGCGATCCACTGCAGGGCGTAGGAGAAGAACGGGCCGGCGTCGAGCTTGGGCAGCGGCAGCGCCTCTTCCAGACCCGGCTGCCCCTCGGTGAGCTGGAAGTAGCCGGGCCGGATGTCCAGGCCCGCCGCGCGGCCCACGACGGCGGAGTTGATCGCGTAGACCTCGCGGTGGCCGTCGCGCTCGATGGCGTCGCGGTTGTCGTTCTCGCCGGCCCGCACCCAGGCGACGAGCGTCACGGTGTCCGTGGGCACCGGCTTGAGCTCGGGCACCTTCAGCCCGTTCACCGGCCGCACGTACCCGCGGTCGACCAGCACGGTCTCGCCGCTGTCCAGCCGGAACGGGGTCAGCACCTCGGAGGCCGCCTCGCCCTGCACGGTCCGCAGCCGCGCGATGGCCTGCCCCTCGGGCACGTAGCGGCCGGTCATGGTGACCCGCCGCCACTCGTTGGCCGCGTTCGGCTCGCCCAACACCCGCGCGACGGGCACCGGCTCGTCGCGGATGGACGAGGTCACGGCGTGGTTCTGGGCCTCGCGCTCGGCGTCGCGGCTGAACTGCCACGGGGCGAGCAGCGCGAAGCACGCGCCCGCGAACACCCAGACCGCCAGCGTCAACGCGAGCCAGCCGGGCCGCAACAGGAAGCTCAACCGCACGGTTCCACGGTAAGCCCTAGGCCGTTGTGACCTGCACCCGGTCGAACCGGGCGGCGAAGCCGGGCCCGGTGGGCGCCGCCGCCATCACCCCGGCCAGCACCTCGACCTCGGGCGGGAAGTACGCGAGCCGCAGCATCGTGGTGGGCTCGTCGTCGCCCAGGCCGTACCGGACGGTCACCGTGTCGCCCTCGCGCGCGGCGGAGATCGTGACGCGGGTGATCGGCCCGGCGGGGACGACCGACCAGTCCGAGAAGTCGCGGGTGACGACCGTGCTGACCTGGAACTCGTCGTCCACCAGCTCGACGCCCGCCTTGATCCAGTTCCGCTCGTCCACGCGCAGCGCGATGCCCGCCTGGTCGTACTGGGCGGCGTAGTCGGCGGTGAAGGCGGCCAGCAGGCAGAAGTCGCCGGTCAGGGGGACGCCCAGCACGTGGCCGGTGTCCCGGGTGAACCCGTAGTGGGTGGTGCGCCAGAAGTCCGTGTCCGGGTCGGTGGTGATGGTCAGCCCGCCCTCGTCGGACCAGGAGGCGGGCTCGTTGAGCCACTGCCAGTCGTCGCGGTCGAACGCCGAGATCCCCATGCGGCCATCATGGCAGCGCGCGGGCGGCCGCCAGGGTCCGTTGCACATAGCTGCCGCCGAAGACCACCACGTGGACCAACAGCGGGAAGAGCTGGTGCAACGGCACGCGGTCGCGCCACCCGTCGGCCAGCGGCGCGACCTCCCGGTAGGCGGCCAGGACCCGGTCGAGGTGGGGGCAGCCGAACAGGTCGAGCATGGCGAGGTCGCTCTCCCGGTGCCCGCCGTGGGCGGCCGGGTCGATCAGCCAGGCCCGGCCGTCGGCGGCCCAGTGGACGTTGCCGTTCCACAGGTCGCCGTGCAGCCGCGCCGGCGGTTCCTCCGGCGCTTCGACCCGGACGGCGTCGATCAGCTTCGCCTGGTCCGTGGTCAGCTCGCCCCGGTCGACGGCTTCGCGCAGGTAGCAGTCGATGCGGTCGGCCTTGAACCAGTCCGCCCAGCTGTCGTGGGGGCGGTTGCGCATGGGCGCGAGGCCGATGGAGGCGTGCTCGGGGCCGTCGGGCGGGGGAGCGCCGAACGCGGGCGCCCCGGCGGCGTGCAGGGCGGCGAGCCGGCGGCCGAACTCCTCGGCGGCCCCCGGGGTGGCCCGGCCGCGTTCGACCTGGTCCATGACCAGCCAGTGGCCGCCGTGCCCGCGCACGCCCGGCACCGGCGGCCCCTCGGGCTCGGCCAGCCACTCCAGGGACTTGGCCTCGGCGAGCACGGCGTTGGGGTCGTCGTGCCGCTTGACCACCACCAGGTCGCCGTCTTCGAGGTCCACCTCGAACACCGCGCCACCGAGGGGCCGCACCTCCAGCGCCGGGACGCCGGTCAGCTCGGCGGCGGCCTCGCCGGGGGTCACAGGTTCTCCCGCACCCACGCCAGCAGACCGGGCACCGCCGCCTCGACCTGGCTGATCACCAGGTCGAAGCCGGCCTTGTCGCCGTAGTACGGGTCCGGCACGTCGGTGCCGTCGGCGTCCGGGTCGAACGAGCGCAGCAGCCGGACCCGGTCGTGGTCGGCCACCACCCGCCGCAGCGACCGGGCGTGCCCGGAGTCCAGGGCGACCAGCAGGTCCGCGTCCAAGTGGTGCGCGTCCACCTGGGCGGCCGTGTGCTCGGTCGGATAACCGTTGTCCGCCAACGACTTCGCCGCCCGCGGGTCGGCCGGGTCGCCGACGTGCCAGCCGCCGGTGCCCGCGCTGGTGACCGTCACGTGATCACCCAACCCGGCCCGCCGCAGGTGCTCACGGAATATGATCGCGGCCACGGGAGAGCGGCAGATGTTGCCGGTGCATACAAAGGTCACCGAAAGCGTCACGGCACGGGAGTGTGCCAGGTTGGGCGCTCCGGGTGAGGGTTCTGGACGACACGGTCCGGCGCGCACGACCATCGTCTGGCACCGGCTCGTTGGGGGACTTTTCGATGTCAGGCGTCGTCGGCGTGGTGCTGTTGCTGTGCGCGGGAGCGGCGGTGTTCGTCGCGCTCTCGTGGTGGCAGCGGTCGTGGCCGGAGACGCCCGTGTTCGCCCGGCCTCGCCCGTCGGGCGCGGTGGAGCGCGGGTTGTGGCCCGACGCCAACGCCGGCTTCTTCACCGACCGCGGGTTCCTGTTCCGGAAACGGCATTTCTTCGTCGCCACCGGGTGCCCGCCGACCCGAATCGCGGACTTCTCGTCACTGGACGTGCGCAGGCGTGCGCAGCCCGTGCGGGTGGCACGGGTCGGTATCCGTTCCTGGTGGTGGTTCGAGGATGCTTTCTACCGCGAATCCGCCGGATATTCGGAGGGTGACGTGGTAGCTCTCGTGCGTGAGCGCGAGCACCGTGAGCAGGCCAGACGTGACCGGGCGAAGCTGATCTCCGAACTCGACGCAAACCTCCGCAAACGCGATCAGGAGTAACGCCGAAGGGTATTCGCGCGAAGTGTCGTGTGTAGCGGTAAATCCTCTTGAGAGGACATGAGCGACCCCATGAGGGACTTCGCGGCCCATGACGCACGTCCGCCGATGCGGTGGCATTGGGTGCTGTGCGTCCTACTGGTGCTCATCGCGGTCGCGGCGTCGATTCTGTAGATCATTCGCATCTCAGCGGCCTCTCAGCAGGCCCGCGCGACGATCGACGGCGTGAGCACCACGACCATGCCGACCATCCCCGCGCTCGCCGACGCGCTGCCGGTGGTCGAGGACGAGATCCGGCGGTTGGCGACGTCGTCCACGCTGCCGATCGTCAACACGTTCTCCGGCCGCATCACCGCCGCCGGCGGCAAGCGCCTGCGGTCCATGCTGATCCTGTCCGGCGCGCTGGCCCTGTCCGGCGGGATCGGGCCCAAGGCGGTCACCTCGGCGGCGTGCGTGGAGTTGCTGCACGCCGGTTCGCTCGTGCACGACGACCTGATGGACAACGCCGTCGAGCGGCGCGGCGTCCGCACCGTCAACGCCGAGTGGGGCGCCGGTCCCGCCGTGCTGGTGGGCGACTTCATGCTGGCCCGGGCCAGCCAGGCGGCGTTGGAGCGGATCTCGCCGTTCGCGGCGGGCAAGCTCGCGGCGGCGGTGGCCGACCTGGTCGAGGGCCAGGTGCTGGAGGTCCTCGACCTGTTCGACCCGCACCGGACACCGGAGAACGCGTTGCGCTCCATCGCGTTGAAGACCGGCGCGCTGTTCCGGGTGGGCTGCGTGCTGGCGGCGCACGTCGCCGGCGCGGACGAGGAGACCACCGTGCGGATGTCGGAGTACGGGGCGCACTTCGGCCTGCTGTTCCAGATCCTCGACGACCTGCTCGACCTGGCGTCCACCACCGAACGCCTGGGCAAGCCCGCCGGCAACGACATCCGCCAGGGCGTCTACACGTTCCCGCTGCTGCGCGCGGTGACCGACGGGCAGCGGGAGCTGCTGGCGGCACGCGGGCGTGAGCTGACCGACGCGGAGGTCGCCGGGTTGTTGCACGAGCTGCGCGGGTCGAGCCTGGTGCCGGACACGCTCGCCTACTGCACCAGCCTGGCGGCGCAGACCGTGCACGCGCTGCCCGACCTGCCGGAGTCGGAGGCGTTGGGCATCCTGCGCGAGCTGCCCCGCGCGTACCTCGACTGGGCGGCGTCCCGGATCACCTGAGCGCGGTGCGGGTCGGGGGGTGGGGATCGCCTAGACTTCCCGCGATGACCAGCCAGGATTCCGGCCGGGCGCTGCTGCGCCACCACGGGGACGTCGACGCGGCTCCCGGCCTTGCCGACTTCGCGGTGAACGTGCGGATGCCCGCCCCGCCGGCCTGGTTGAAGGACCGGCTGGCGGCGGTGCTGGACGGCCTCGGGGCCTACCCGAGCGCGGCGGCGGACCGGGCGGCCCGCGAGGTCGTCGCCGCCCGGCACGGCCGGCGGCCCGACGAGGTGCTGATCCTCGCCGGCGCGGCCGAGGGGTTCGCGCTGCTGCCGTCGCTGCACCCGTCCCTGGCGGCCGTGGTGCACCCCTCGTTCACCGAGCCCGAGGTGGCGCTGCGGGACGCGGGTGTGCCGGTGCAGCGGGTGCACCTGTCCGCGGCCGACGGCTACCGGCTGCGGCCCGCGCTGGTGCCCGACGACGCGGACCTGGTGGTCGTGGGCAACCCGACCAACCCGACGTCGGTGCTGCACCCGGCCGAGGTGGTGGCCTCGCTGAGCCGGCCCGGCCGGGTCCTGGTGGTGGACGAGGCGTTCGCGGACACCGTGCCCGGCGAGCCGGAGTCGCTGGCCGGGCGCGGGGACGTGCCCGGGTTGCTGGTGCTGCGCAGCCTGACCAAGACGTGGGGACTGGCGGGGCTGCGGGCCGGGTACGTGCTCGGCGCGCCCGAGCTGCTGGCCAAGCTCGCCCTGCACCGTCCACAGTGGCCGGTGAGCAGCTTCGTGCTGGAGGCGGTCACGGCGTGCTGCGAGCCGGCGGCGGTCGCCGAGGCCGAGGCGCTGGCCGTGGAGTGCCGGGAGCACACCCGGCACGCCGTGCAGGCGCTGGGTGACCTGGTGGTCGTCCCGCCGGACGCGCCGTTCGCGCTGCTGCGCGTGCCGGACGGCGAACGGGTGCGGCTGGCGTTGCGGGACAAGGGGATCGCCGTGCGGCGCGGGGACACGTTCCCCGGCCTGACCCGGGACCACCTGCGGGTCGCCGTGCGGGCGCCCGAGGAGTTCGCCCTGCTGGTGGACGCGCTGCGAGTCGTGCTGGAGGAACGGTGACCACGCTGGCGGACGTCCTCGCCGCCCTGGAACGGGCCTACCCGCCCGCCACCGCCGAGTCGTGGGACGCGGTCGGCCTGGTGTGCGGCGACCGCGCGGAACCGGTGTCCCGGGTGCTGTTCTGCGTCGACGTCGACCGGTCCACTGTGGACGAGGCGGTCGAGGTGGGCGCGCAGCTGCTGGTGGCGCACCACCCGTTGCTGCTGCGCGGGGTGACCGGCGTCCCGGCCGATGACCCGAAGGGCGCGCTGGTGCACCGGCTCATCCGGTCGGGCGTCGCCCTCTACACCGCCCACACCAACGCCGACGCCGCCAACCCGGGCGTGTCCGACGCGCTGGCGCACGCGATCGGGCTGACCGTCACCGGTCCGCTGACCCCGAACCCCGGCCGCGAGCTGGACGTGCTGGCCACGTACGTGCCGGTGGCCGACGCGGCGAAGGTGCTCGACGCCCTGCACGCCGCCGGCGCCGGCTCGATCGGCGACTACCGCGACACCGCGTGGAGCGTGGACGGGACCGGCCAGTTCCGGCCCGTTGAGGGCGCTAACCCGGCCGTCGGCAGCGTCGGCGAGCTGGAACGGGTCGCCGAGACCCGGATCGAGATCGTGCTCGACCGCCGGCTGCGCGCCGAGGTGATCCGCGCCCTGCGTGCCGCGCACCCGTACGAAGAGGTCGCGTTCAACCTGAACGAGGTCCCGGCGCTGCCGTCGGACACCGGCATCGGCCGCGTCGGCGTGCTGCCCGAACCCGAGCCGCTGCGCGTGTTCGCCCAGCGGGTCGCCGACGCCCTGCCCCCGACCGAGTGGGGTGTGCGCGCCGCCGGCGACCCGGAGCGGCCGATCCGGACCGTGGCCGTGTGCGGCGGCGCGGGCGACAGCTACCTGTCCGCCGCGACCCGCGCGGGCGTCGACGCCTACGTCACCTCCGACCTGCGCCACCACCCGGCGGGCGAGCACGTGGCGAAGGGCGGCCCCGCGCTGGTGGACGTGGCGCACTGGGCCGGGGAGTGGCCGTGGTGCGGGCAGGCGGCCGAAGTCGTGCGGGCCGCGTTCGGCGGTACGGTCGAAGTCCTCGTCTCCACCCGCCGGACCGACCCGTGGACCGTCGGCGCGACGAGCCGAACTGGAGGGCGCTGAAAGTGAAAGCCGAACCCGCCGTGCAGCGCAGGCTGCTCGACCTGGCGCAGGTCGACGCCGAGCTGTCGCGCGTGGCCCACCGCCGCCGGACGCTGCCGGAGATCACCGAGATCGCCGAGGCCGAGAAGCAGGTGCGCGCCAAGCAGGACGCCCTGACCACGATCGAGACGACGCTGGGCGACCTCAACCGCGAGGTCAAGCGCCAGGAGACCGAGATCGACCAGGTCCGCGCCCGCGAGGACCGCGACCGCAAGCTGCTCACCTCCGGCACGGTCGGCGCCAAGCAGCTCACCGACCTGGAGCACGAACTGGCGACGCTGGAGCGCCGGCAGGCCGCCCTGGAGGACGACCTGCTGGAGCTGATGGAGCGGCGCGAGGCCGTCGAGGCGGACGTGCAGCACGCGCGCGTCGAGCTGGACAAGGCGCAGGAGGCCCTGACCGACGCCGCGCGGCGGCGGGACAGCGCGCTGGCCGACCTGGAGTCCACCGAGGCCAAGCGCACGGCCGAGCGCGCGACCGTGGTCAAGCAGTTCCCGGAGCCGCTGCTGGCGCTCTACGACCGGGTGCGGGCGCACAAGGGCATCGGGGCGGCGCTGCTGCAGTCGCGGCGGTGCGGCGCGTGCCGCATCGAGCTGGACCGCAGCGCGTTCAACAACGTCAAGGAGTCCGCGCCGGACGAGGTCGTGCAGTGCGAGGAGTGCGGCGCGATCATGGTGCGGACCGCGGAATCGGGCCTGTGAAGGTCGTCGTCGAGGCGGACGGCGGCTCGCGCGGCAACCCGGGCCCGGCGGGCTACGGGGCCGTCGTGCGGACGCCGTCGGGTGACGTGCTGGCCGAGCGGTCGGCCGGCATCGGCGTCGCCACCAACAACGTCGCCGAGTACCGGGGCCTGATCGCGGGCCTGCGCGCGGCGGCGGAGGTGGGCGCCTCGACGGTCGTCGCCCGCATGGACTCGAAGCTGGTCGTCGAACAGATGTCGGGCCGCTGGCAGGTCAAGCACCCGTCGATGCGGCCGCTGGCAGCGGAGGCGCGCGAGGCGGCGCGGGCGTTCGAGTCGGTCACCTACGAATGGGTGCCGCGCAACGAGAACAAGCACGCCGACCGGCTGGCGAACGAGGCGATGGACACCCAGGCCGGCCTCACGCGGGGCGGCGAGGCGCGGCCTCCGGCCCCCGCTTCCATTGTCCCACGGGGTACCGACAACCCGGCCGAAGCGCCCCCGGGGTCCAGTGTCCCAGCCGGCACCGACAAAGCGGCCGGTGCGCGGCGTGGGGCCGGTGCCCAGGCCGGTGTCGGCAGCGCCGACGGCATGCTCGACCTGAACCTGTCGGCCGCCGAGGGGGGTGTCGGTCAGGCCGAGACCGCGCCGCCCTCGTCGTGGACCGGCGCGATCGGCGAGCCCACCCGGCTCTACCTGCTGCGCCACGGCCAGACCGAGCTGTCCGTCGCCCGCCGCTACTCCGGGCGCGGCAACCCGCCGCTCACCGACGTCGGTCGGCGGCAGGCCGAAGCCGCCGCGCGCCGCCTGGCCAAGGTGGACCGCCTGACCGCCGTCGTCTCGTCACCGCTGGACCGCGCGCACCAGACCGCGCAGGCCGTGGCGCAGGCCGTCGGGCTGGAGGCCGCGACGCACGACGGGCTCATCGAGACCGACTTCGGCGACTGGGAGGGCCTGACCTTCGCCGAGGCCGCCGCGCGCGACCCGCAGGTGCACCGGCTGTGGCTGGGCGACCCCGGCGTCCCCGCGCCCGGCGGCGAGAGCTTCGACGAGGTCCACGACCGCGTCCGCCGCGCCCTGCACGAGCTGCTCGACCGCCACGCCGGCGGCAACGTCGTCGTGGTCAGCCACGTCACGCCGATCAAGCAGCTGCTGCGCGTCGCGCTGGACTCCGGCCCGTCGCTGCTGTTCCGGCTGCACCTGGACCTGGCGTCGCTGTCGGTCGTCGAGTTCTACCCCGACGGGCACTGCTCGGTCCGGCTGGTCAACGACACCTCGCACCTGGGCTAGCCGGTCGGGCGCAGCCGGGCCCGCTCGCGGCGGAACCGGACGTCGCGCACGGCCAGCGTGAACCGGTCGACGGCCGTGCGGATGTCGTCGGCCGGGCCGGGCGCGATCACGTCGTCCGCGATGTCCGGGTCCAGCACGAACTCGCCGCGCAACACGGTGTCCGCGCCCTTGCCCGCCAACAGCGGGTTGAGGGCGTAGTCCATCGCGACCAGGAAGCCCTGGCTGCCGCCGGTGGCCAGGGGCAGGACGACCCGGCCGCGCAACGCCTTCTTCGGCAACAGGTCGAGCAGCGCCTTCACCAGCCCGCTGTAGGCCGCCCGGTACACGGGGCTCGCCACGACGATGCCGTCCGCGCGCAGCACGGCGCTCACCGCGTCGCCGATCTCCGGGTCCCGCAGGTCCTCGGTGAGCAGCGACAGCGTCGGGAGCCGCCGCACGTGCAGCACCCGCACGTCGTGGCCGGCCTCCCGGAGCAGGTCGTCGACGTACCGCACGACGACGCCGGTGCGCGACGCGGGAGAAGGGCTTCCGGAAATGACCAAAATGGACGACATGGCTCGCTGACACCTTCCGGGAAAAGGCTCGGACTACGAGATGAAATGTGTCAGCGACAACAGATCGCGGTCGCCGCGCGACCGAAGTCGATGTGCCTGCGGCGGGTGAGTCCCCCGATTCCTGCCATGCTGCGAGTAGAGCAGGACGTTCCACATCACGACAAGGTTTCGGCCGCCCGGTTCCACTGCCTGGGACGTCCTCGCGTACGATGGGGGCCGGATGAGTCGGCAGGGCGGCCGCGTCGACAGATTTCGTGTCTGTCGCCGAGGAAAGTCCGGACTCCGCAGGGCAGGGTGGTTGTTAACGGCAACCAGGGGCGACCCTCGGGACAGTGCCACAGAGAACAGACCGCCCCGGCGACGAGCCGGGGTAAGGGTGAAACGGTGGTGTAAGAGACCACCAGCGCCCCGGGTGACCGGGGCGGCTAGGTAAACCCCACCCGGAGCAAGGCCAAGAGGGTGCCCCAGGGCACCTGCGCAGGCGATCGAGGGCGGCCCGCCCGATGCCTGCGGGTAGGCCGCACGAGCCTGTCGGCGACGGCAGGCCGAGATGGATGGCCGCCGAACGGGACCGCCGCGAGGCGCCCGGGAACAGAATCCGGCTTACATGCCGACTCATCCGACCCACTGCGGTTTTCCGCACGAGCAACGTGTTGCGCCATTCGGCTCCGGCGCAGGTGGTAAACGCGTTTCGGGCGCACTGGTCCGCCTATAAGTCCCTTGCGCCACAACGTCGTTACACATTTGGGGCCGTTCGAGTGGTCCTCGGTATCACTGGATCCGGGACCGAGTCCTCCTGCCGAACCGCGGGGCCCTGCCGCCGCGGTCGTCGAAGAGGAGGGAAAGCCATGTCCAGTACCAAGCGGGCCGCCACGTGGCTCGCACTGACCGGCTTGATCGGCGCGGCGTCGGTCACCAGCACCGTCACCGCCTCGGCCGCGGTCACGGAGCTGCCGGTCTACGAGGTCCGCGGCGTCGGGCTCAGCCCGGACCAGGCCGCGGCCCTGCAGCGGGCGTTCGGGTTGAAGGACGTGCAGCGCGACGACAGCGGTGCGGTCGCGTTCGCCGACGAGGCCACCTACCTGAAGGTGCCGGGCCTGGACCAGGGCGCCGGCCGGGCCGACGAGGACGGTCTGGAGACCCGCCAGACCGCCCTGGACCTCGAAGGCCTCAAGCGGATTCGCGCGCTCCCCGTCGAGGACGCCACCAAGCGCGCGGTCGAGACCCTGCGCGGCGCGGGCCTGCTGCCCGCGAACGCCTTCGCCGCCGCGAAGCACACGACGTTCGAGGTCCTCGACGTCAACGGGCGTCCCCTGTACTCGGCGCCCATCGACACCGCGGTGTCCTTCACGTTCAACCTCGACGGCATCCCGCTGGAAGGCGCCGGAGCCAAGCTGCGCGTCGCGTTCGACGGCCAGGGCGCGGTCGCCGGTCTCACGCACAGCACGCGCGAGTTGGCGCGGGCGGGCACCATCCCGGTGCTCGACCTGACCGCCGGTCGGGAGCGGTGCGCCAAGCAGTTCGGCGGCGCGGCGAAGGTCACCGACGTCTCGTACGTCTACGACGCGCCCGCGTTGTCCGAGCGCATCGACAAGCTGGAGCCCAGCCTCCGCTGCGCCGGCACGACCCCCGACGGCTCGGCCGCGCAGTCGCTGACCGTGCCCGCCGCGGTCGACGGTTCCCTGCCGGAGCCCGGCCCCCAGCAGCCGCCGCGCACGGAGGGTGCGATCGCGCCGCAGTGGACCTGGCGGGTCGATGTCGGCAGCGAGGGCACCGGCGCGTGCTCGGGGTTGCCGTGGACGCACCTGAACCTGGGGGCGTTCAACAACCAGTTCACCAGCCGGGGCATCCCGGTGCAGTTCAGCTGGCTCAACCACAACGCGTGGGAGCGGGACTTCAAGGACCCGGTGTTCCCCGGCGGCTTGGACCACGTGTACGCGGACGACGTGGACATGACGTACTGGCAGGGGCACGGTTCGCCGACCGGCTTCTCGTTCTCGGGGTGCAGCGCGAACTCGGACAGCTTCCTGTCCAACAACGACGCCCGGTGGGGCAACCGGGACGTCGAGTGGATGAGCCTGTTCACGTGCTCGATCCTGCAGCACACGTCGGGTGGGTTGAACTGGGCGCAGCGGTGGGGCAAGGCGTTCCGCGGGCTGCACCAGATCAACAGCTTCGACACGGTGTCGATGCACAGCGCGGTGCACGGTGGGCGGTTCGGCCACTACATGCTGCGGACGCCGTTCTTGTGGTGGAACCAGCCGATGAAGGTCCGCGACGCGTGGGCGCAGGCGTCGATCGACACCCAGCCGGCGTGGGTGGTGTGGGCGACGATGGGGCCGATCGGCAACGCGTGGATCGCGAACTTCAACGACTACTTCTGGACCAAGGGCCCGGTCGGCCCGGACACCCTGCCGACCGTGGGCTTCTGGCGCCTGTCCGGCACGAGCTGAGCCGGCTGGTCCCCTGATCGGGATGTCGGCGTCCTTCCGCGCAAACTGGGGGCGGAAGGACGCCGACTCACGCGCCCCGTGCAAAGGAGCGCGGAACGACGGCCGGCCCCACCCACCCGGCCTCAGCCCACCGCCTCCCGCCAAGCCTGCCCGCGTCGAGTCGTGCCCGCGCGGCTCCAGGGGCATCGGGTCGTGTCGTTCGGGCCGTCCGGGCCTCGTCGTCAGAAGCGCCAGCGGGTTTGGGAGTACGGGGACTTCGCGAAACCGAAGGCCGTCGTCGGTTCCACCCGGAAGACCAGCGCGGTGCCGTGGGGGTTCGCGAAGCCGCCTTCCACGACCTCGAAGCGCCACTCCGGGCCGTACTTCGACTCCCACTCCGCCGCCAGCACGCGCAAGCTCGCCTCATCCGCCACGCGCGCCGCCACCCCCTCCACCACCACGTCCAAGCCGCCGTGCAGGGCGTTGCTGCCCGTCGTCACGACGACCTGCGGGTTGGCGGCCAGGTTCCGGGCCTTGCGTTCGTCCGACCCCGTGCAGAAGTGCAGGGCGTCGGTGTGCCACACGGCGATCAGCGGGGTCACGTGCGGGCGGCCGTCGGGGCGGACCGTCGTCAGCCAGTACAGCTCCGCCGACGACAGCACCTCCTCGGCCACCGGCCACGGGGTGGCGGGGGCGTCCGGGTCGCCGTAGCGCGGGTCTACTTCGGTTCGGGGCATGGTTCCCACCGTGGCACGGGAACCTCAGGAACGGCGGGACGGGCGGCCCGGGGGCATGCGGTGCACCGGGCGGAACGGTTCTCCTTCGTTGAACCGCCGCTCCAGGTCGGCCACGTACGCCTCCACCGCCGGGTTCACGATGTCCGCCAGGCTGCGCACCCCCGCCGCCGGCTCGTACGCCGCCAGGTAGGTCGCCGCCGCCCGGGCGCGCTCCAGCACGTCCTGGTCGAAGTTGACCGTCCGCTGAACCCGCCGCCCCGGGCGGCCGTCCGTCCCGGTAGCCTGATCGGTGCCCGGGACGGCCACGGAGACCGTGATTTCCTTCACTCCGGAGGCTGGTTCGGGTGCGGCTTCAGGCGGCTGGACCATGCTGCGAGCCTCCTCGGCGTCGTCACTCCGGGGTGCGGCCCGATCGGGTCCGCGTCCCGGCCGGACGGGTCATCGCTGCGGTGGGGTGGACAGGGGGACCAGGGTCGTGCACACAGTGCGTGACCAGGGAGTTCGCAGTCGGGTGAACTATCTCAGCAATCGGGAGAATCCAGTGTCGCCGGTTCTCCACCGGCTCCCCTCGAACGATGATGTGCGTGGTCAGATTAGACGTAATCAACATCCAGGGGAACAGCTATTGATCTACCCACCGCTAGCCGACCGATACACCTCGTGACGAAGACGTGTTCTACTCGATAGCGCACGAACCGGACGGGAACCCCTCGACCCGCCCGGCGAAGTCCTGCGTACTCAGGAGTACGAGATGACCGCCCAGACCCTGGTAACACTCGCGCAGCAGCAACCGGTCGCGCCCGGCACAGGCGGCCTGCGCCAGTGGATCCTCGACAACCTGGTTCCGCTGCTCTTGCTGACCGTGGCCCTGCTCCTGCTGTGGCTGGGCGGCGGCAAGGGCGACAACGCCGGGGTCATGCGCCGTCTCGGCGGCGTCATCATCGCGTTGGCGATCATCGGACTGGCGGTGACCACGAACGCCGGGGCGAACATCGGCCAGTGGATCGCCGGCCTGTTCACCGGCGGGTGACCCTTGCGGGTACGCACTGACGACGAGGTCTACCGGGTCGACGCCGTCTGGCTCGGGCCGCCCAAGGCCACCTTCCCGTGGCGGGCCCGCTACGTGGCCTGGGGCGTCGGGATCGTGGTGTTCCTGCTGGTCACCGCGGTCCAGCGGCAGATCGGCTTCGGCTTCGACTTCATCAACACCGGCTGGGGCTTCGTGATCACGATCGCGTTGACCCGGTTCATCACCGCCCGGATCAGCCACGAACGCCCGCTGTCGTCGGTCATGACGATGTGGGTGCGGGAGCTGACCGCGCCGCGGGAGAAGACCTCCGGCCAGGGGGGCGCGGCCAGCGCCGCCCGGATCCGGGTCAACCCGCAGCGCCCCCGGAAGCGTCCCAAGAACAAGGGGGCGAAGCGCTCGGCGACCGCCACCCCGACCCCGCACCGCAGGCAGTCAGACCGCCGTAAGAAGGAGGTTCGCGGTGTTCGGACGCCGGCGTGACCGCAACCGACGCTCCGCCGCGCACGTCGCCCAGCACGCGGCGGCGTCCCGGGACGACCGCAAGGTCTACAGCAAGCGCGGTCGCCGCCTGCCCGGTGAGCAGGCCGTGCCGAGCTACACCCCGTCGATCGCCGCGCGCAGCATCGACGGCCACCTGCTGCGCACCGGCCAGGAGGTCTACGCCTGGTACAAGCTCGCGCCGCAGCGCTGGTCGTTCCGCTCGGACTCGCAGCGCCAGGACCTGATCGCCGCCATCGCGGGCCAGTACGCCGAACTCCAGGGCCGCTGGATGCACCTGCGGGTGACCACCCGGCCCTACCCGATCCGCATGTGGGCCGAGGCGCACGTGCACAACGCGGTGCGCCGCCTGCCCGACACCCCGGGCACGCTGTCCTTCGACGACTACATGGTCGGCGAGCAGCAGCAGCTCATGGGCCGCTCGATGGCGGAGAAAGAGGTCTACCTGGGTGTCCAGGTGCAGACCCGCAACATGATGGACCGCGCCGTCGAACGCGCCGCCCCCGTGCTGCGCAAGGTCTTCCCCGACGCCGTGGACGCCGAGCTGGTCGCCATCGAGTCCGAGATCGACCACCTCGACCAGGTCATCGGGTCCGCCGGGCTCGAAGGCCGCCCGGTGACGGCCGAGGAGATGTCCTGGCTGATGCACCGGTCGTGCTCGCTGGGCCTGCCCGCGCCGCGCAACCTGCCCGCCGTGCCGGGCGCGCCGTGGGAGCCGGAGGACCTGGCGTCGTTCACCGACGCCGCGGACTTCCACCAGGACCCGTACGCGCCGACCGTGACCGTCCGGGGCCGCACCGGCTCGAACGCGGGCATCAAGCGGCACGTCGCCGTGCTCACCGTCGGTCTGATGCACGGCCTGCAGATCCCCGAGGTCGACGACCCGTGGGTGCAGCGGTCCGACCGGCTGCCCGCGGCGGTCGAGTGGTCGGCGCGGATCTACGTGCGGCGGCCGGAGGAGGTGTCCGGCGAGCTGCAGCGGCAGATGTCCAAGGTCCGCTCGCAGGTCCGGCACTACACCGACGAGCACGAGCTGGAGCCGCCGCAGTCGTTGGCGCGGCAGGCGTCGCGGGTGCTGGAGATCGACGACGAGATGACGTCGGGCTTCACCGCCCTGGGCACGCGCGTGCGGTCCTGGTGGCGGCTGGCCGTGTCCGGGCCGACCGAGCGGGAGGCGCTGCGGCTCGCCCAGGCCCTGCTGGACCTCTACAAGCCGAAGGTCGCGATCGAGCACCCCGAGGCGCAGTACGCGATCGCGCGGGAGTTCATCCCGGGTGAGCCGCTGTCGTCGTCGGCGTACCTGCGGCGCGGGTCGGTGCTGTGGGCGGCGTCGGCCGTGCCCACCGCGACCGCCGAGGTCGGCGACCGGCGCGGCATCCTGCTCGGCGAGACGGTCACCGCGACCCGCCGCCCGGTGGCGTGGGACCCGTGGATGGCGCAGGAACTCCGCGACGCGTCCGGCCTGACCGCGATGGTCGCGGGGCTGGGCGCGGGCAAGTCGTTCCTCGGCGGCGGCATCGTCTACAAGACGCTGCGGTCCGGGGCGCACTGGACGCTGCTCGACCCGTCCGGCCCGCTGGCCGCCCTGTGCGACCTGCCCGAACTGCGGCCCTACGCCCGGCCGATCAACCTGCTCAACGCCCAGCCCGGCATCCTCAACCCCTACCGCGTGGTGGCGGAGCCGCAGTTGGAGCACTTCATGGACGAGGAGGACCCGGAACGGGCGTGGCGGCGTGAACGCGCGCTGGCCGCCGCCACCCGGCGCCGCCTGGTCCTGGACGTGCTGACCGGCCTGCTGCCGTTCGAGGTGGCGCGGCTGCCGCAGACCCGGATCGTGCTGCTGCGCGCGGTCCGCACGGTCGGCGGCCGGCCCGACGCGCACCCCGGCATGGTGTTCGAGGCGCTGCGGCGGGACGCGTCGGAGCACCACGAGCACGCCGTGGTCGTGGCGGACTTCCTGGACGAGATGCGCGAGCGCATGTCGCTGCTCATCCCGGAACAGGACGCCGACCCGTACAACGAGCAGCGCGACGACCGCCTGACCGTGCTGACCATGGCGGGTCTGAACCTGCCGAAGGACGGCGTGGGCCGCGAGCACTGGACCGACGCCGAGGCGCTCGGCGTCGAGATGCTCAACCTGGCCGCGTGGCTGACCCAGCGGTCGATCTACGAACGCCCCAAGGACCTCCGCAAGGGCGTGTGGATCGACGAGGCGTTCTTCCTGTCCGAGGTCCCGACGGGCCGCGTGCTGATGAACCGCTTCGCCCGCGACTCCCGCAAGTGGAACGTGCGCGTGCTGCTGTCGTCCCAGATCCCGGCGGACTTCCTGAAGATCCAGGGTTTCGTGACCCTGCTCGACTCGGTCTTCGTGGGCCGCCTGGACGACGACCAGGCCCAGGCGGACGCGTTGCGCCTGCTGAAGGTCCCGGTCGGCGCGGGCTACGAGCAGGTGGTCGCGTCCCTGGGCCGCCGCCCCGGCGGCGCCCGCACCGCCACCGAACGCGACCGCGCCCCCCGCCAGTTCATCTTCGGCGACGGCGCGGGCGGCGTGGAACGCATCCGCATCGACTTCTCCGGCCCGCACCTGGAACACCTCCGCAACGCCCTGGACACCACCCCGGACGCGCTGCGCGACGGCCCGGACCAGGCGGAGATCGAACTGTCGTCCCCGCCGCAGGACCCGTTCGCCTACGCGGACGACCTGACCGACGACATCGACGACGAACTGGCCGCCGACCTCGAAGTGGGCCTGGTCGACGACCTGGTCGACTCGACACACGGTGAGGGAGGAACCCGCCGCCAGGGCCGGGAAGGTGCGGCATGAGCACCCTCCTCCTGGTGGCGGCCATCGCCGCCGCGCTCTACGCGCGGCGGCGCTTCAGACGCGCCCGTGCCGCGACCCCCGCGGCACCGGCGAGTCCCCGTCGCACGCGCTGGGCCGCCATGACGGCCGTGACCGCGATCATGAGCCTCCAGGTGGTCTTCGGCGCACCCGCCGCCCACGCCGCGCCCTGTGGCGAGGCGCCCGCGCCCGAGCGGCCGGGTTCGGGCATGGTCGGCGCGATCGACCCGCCGATCGGCAACGGCGTGAAGGACTCGCCGTACCTGGTCTACGGGTACGCCGGCATGGTCTGGCACACCTACCAGGAGAAGTGCCTGGTGCCCAACGCCACCCCGGTGCTGGACACGTGGATGGGCAACCAGCTGTTCAACGCCGGCAAGAACATCGTCGGCGCGACCAACGCCCTGCACTACACCGTCGTCGGCCAGGGCCTGCTCCAGCCGCTGGACGACGCCGTGAAGGCGGGCGTGCAGAAGGTCTACGACAACGTCTACCTGCGCTGGTTCGGCCTGGTGGCGCTGATCCTGGCGATCCTGATGTTCCGCCAGATCTGGAACGGCGACCTGGCCAACATCAGCAAGCGCGGCCTGTGGGCGCTGGCCGCGATGTGGCTCGCGACCTCCACGCTCGCGCTGCCGCAGTTCTACGACGTGCTCGACAACACCCTCGTCACCAGGACCTCCGAGATCCAGGCCGGGTTCGTGGACGTCGAGGAGAACAAGGACAGCCTCGACGTGCTGCCGTCGCGGCTGCACGACTCGGTGGTCTACCAGAGCTGGCTGCGCGGCGAGTTCGGCTCGCCCGAGGCGCCGCAGGCGACCGAGTTCGGGCCCAAGCTGCTGGCCGCCCAGGCGTGGACGGTGCAGGAGATCGGCGAGCACAAGGACGGCGACCAGACCGCCCTGGAAGCCAAGCGCAACGAGTACAAGAACATCTACGCGCAGCTCGGTCCCGCCAAGGGCTACTTCACCGGCGAGGCGGGCGGCCGGACCGGCGCGGGTTTCCTGTCGCTGTTGCAGGCCATCGCGTTCTCGCTGTTCCAGTTGTTCGCCAAGGCCGCGGTCCTGCTCGCCCAGCTCCTGCTGCGCGTGCTGACCCTCGCCGGGCCGCTGATCGGCCTGGTCGCCCTGGTGCACCACGACCTGCTGCGCAAGGTCGGCCGCGCCGCCGCCGTGACCGTGTTCAACGTGCTGGTCCTGGCGGTGCTGGCGGGCACGCACGCGTTGCTGCTGCAGGCGATCTTCAACGCCTCGGGCCTGTCGCTGCTCACCCGGACGCTGCTCGGCCTGATGCTGACGCTGGTCTGCTTCATGGTCGGCAAGCCCATGCGGCGCATGTGGCAGATGGTCGAGATGTCGGCCGGTTCGGCGGCCAACGCGCTGCCGATGCGCGGCGGGTTGCTGTCCATGTTGCGGCGCAAGAAGGACAGTGGGCCTTCGCCGCAGGAGGAGTTCTGGGACACCGTGCGGGACGCGGATCCGGATGGCGATGTGCCGCAGCGGGCTCGTGGGCGGGTTCGGCCGGAGGCCGCCAACCCCGTGGTCGCGACCGCGCACCGGCTCGACCGGAACGGCGTGGCGGGCGAACTGGGTGGCGGGGTGACCGTCAACGGGCAGAACGCCCTGCCGGGCAACGCGTACGGCGGCCCGGCGGCGTTGCCGTCCGGTAGGTCGCGGGTGGTAGACGCGCCGCCGGTCGCCGATCGGAACTGGGACAGGTTGGACGACGCCGTGCTGGTGCCCTCGCGGGTGCAGCCGGGGTTCTCGCGGCTCTCGGACAGCACCGTCGTCCCGGGGCCGCGGCGGGCGGAGACGGAGGTCGTGGCGGGGCGGCAGGTCCACGTGATCTACCGGCCGTCGCGCGGGCTTGAGGTCAGGGACAGCTGATGCCGATCAGGACCAACCGGGGACGCGCGGCGGTCTACCGCCGCCTGTGGGGGTGGCCGCTCAAGTCGCCCACCCACCTGGTCGCGACGATCGTCGGGGTGGTCGCGGTCGTGGCGACGGTGAGCGTCGTGGTGGACAAGACGTTGGGGGACAAGAAGAACGGCGCGGGCGGCGTGGTCGTGACGACGACGTCCGGCGCGCCCAAGCAGTCCGGCGGCAACCAGATCGGCGTGCTGCCGAGCGCCGGCACCACGTCCCCCCTGCCGACGAAGGCGCCGAGCCCCACCAACGCCGCGCCGTCCGCACCGGTCAGCGCGGACGCGCAGCTGGTCGCGGAGAGTTGGATCGACGCCTGGCTGAACCACCCGCCCGGCATCACCAACGCCAAGTGGCTCCAGGGCATGGAGCGGTGGACGTCGAAGGAGTTGCTGCCGACGCTGCAGTCCGTCGACCCGCAGAACGTGCCCAAGGAGCTCAAGAGCAAGGTCACGCCGAAGAACGCGACCACCGATTCGGTCGATTTCGAAGCCGACCTGGAAACCGGCAAGCTCGTGGTGACCGTGGTGAAGCTGCCTGAGGGCTGGCGCGTGCACAAGTACAGCAGGGTGGGCTGAGATGCTGAAGATCGCGCTGGCGGTCGTGGCGGTCGTCGCCGTGGTCGCCGTGGCCGTGACCAACGGCGTCTCGACCGTCGTCAACGGCACCCAACCGGCGGAGGGCGCGGCGGCCCAGTACCGGACCGTCGGCTGCAACGCCTCCATCGGCCCGTGGGAGGGCGGCGGCGCGGACAAGGGCCGCAACGACGCCAGCCGCCTCAACGACGAGCAGCGGGACACCGTCGCCAAGATCATCTCCATCGGTCAGGAGCGCAAGCTGCCCCCGCTGGCGTGGCAGATCGCCATCCAGGCGGGCATGACCGAGTCCGGCCTGCGCAGCCTGAACTACGGCGACCGGGACTCCCTGGGCATCTTCCAGATGCGCCCGTCGATGGGCTGGGGGTCGCCCGCCGAGGTGACCGACCCGATCTACGCGATCAACAAGTTCTACGACGTGCTGGAGAAGGTCCCGGACTGGGAGAACCGCCGGCCCGGCGACTCGGCGCAGGCCGTGGAGCGCTCGGCCTTCCCCGACCGCTACCACAACTGGGAGGCGATGGCGGCCTTCCTGATCAGCGAGCTCGGCGGCGTCCCCGACCCGGCCGGGTGCGGCGACGGCGTGGGGAACTACCTGCTCGCGTCGTCGGCGGCCGGCACCGCGATCGAGTTCACCAAGCAGCAGCTGGGCGAGCCGTACCTGTGGGGTGGCAACGGTCCGGACCAGTGGGACTGCTCGGGCATCCTGGTCAAGGCGTTCGCGGCGGCGGGCGTGAAGATCCCGCGCGTGGCCAACGACCAGTACATCTCCGGCGGCGCGCACCTGCCGGTCCGCGAGGCGAAGGCGGGCGACCTGATCTTCTGGGCGACCAACCCCGCCAACCCGGTCACCGTGCACCACGTCGCCATGTACCTGGGCAACGACGAGTACATCCACGCCCCGCAGACCGGGGACGTGGTGAAGATCAGCAAGCTCAACTGGGACTACTACGAGCTGATGCCGCTGGCCGTCCGGCCGGGCGTGTGATCGCGTGAGGGAGGCACCACCGATGTTCACCCCCGACCCCATCCAGCGCCACGCCGGTCCGCCCGCGTCCAGCACACCGCTGCGCGACTACCTGAACTCGCAACCGCCCGGGGTGGACGCGGGGTACGCGGTCCTGCCGCGCGGCCTGGTGGAGGCGATGCCGCTGCCGTGGCAGCAGCAGATGACCCACTTGCTGGCCGAGTTCCACCGGTCGGTGGCGCACCTGGGGTGGCCGGTGTACCGGGTGGTCCCGTCGCGCCGGGAGCGCCTGACCGACCTGGACGAGGACCAGCTGGCCGAGGTGGGCGCGATCATGGAGATCGACGCGGACGGCGACGTGGTCTACCGAGACCGCTCGGGCAAGCGGATCGAGGACCCGGAGAACCAGACGGTGCTGGTGTCGGTGCTGGACCCGATCCCGGCGAACTTCGCGAACGCGACCCAGAACACGCCACCGCGCGGCTTCCCGGCACCGCAGTTCCCGCAGCCGCCCCGGCAGCCGTACCCGAACTCCGGGCCGCTGCCGGTACAGGCCCCGCACCAGCGCTGACACACCGCCGGCCTGCTCCGCGGGGCGGGTCGGCGGGCGCGCGGTGGGTGGGGCAGGCCGGCGCGCACGGGGTGGGTGACCGGCTGCGCGGCAGGGGTTGGCGCTCGCGGCGGCCGGGCACGCTGGGCGGTGGCGGTGGCGGTGGCGGTAGCGGTAGCGGTGGCGCTGCGGCCGGGCACGCTGGGCGGCGGCGACTGGGCGCGCGTTGTGGGGCGCGGCCTCCGGCCCCCGGTTCCATTCTCGCACCGGGTACCGACAATCCCGGGCCGCGGCGGGCGGGCCACCCCTCCGCCGGACATGACATGCGCCGTCACGCATGTCAGCCTTGACGCATGGGTGATCCGAATGCCTGGTACTACTGCCTGACCCACCAGAAGGCCGAGAAGGGCGTCGGCTGCCGCGGCGGTGATCGCATGGGGCCCTACCCCGACGAGGCCACCGCGACGCGCGCGCTCGAACTCGCCCGGCAGCGCACCGAGGCCGAGGACGAGAAAGACCGCAAGTGGAAGAACAGTTGACCGCCTCCCGCGGCGCGGCCGACTGAGGCCTCGCCCGCGGGCTAAGGTGCACCTGTGGCCTCGATGGTGATCCGTACCGGCAGGGCGGACCTGGACTTCAGCGGGATCCGGGCCGAGTTCGGGCTGCCCGCCGAGTTCCCCGCCGCCGCGCTCGCGGAGGCCGAGCGGGCGCTGTCCCGCGAGCCCGGGGCCCGCGAGGACGCCACCGCCCTGCCCTTCGTCACGATCGACCCGCCCGGCGCGAAGGACCTCGACCAGGCCCTCTGCCTCGAACGGGTCGGCGACGGCTTCCGCGTCCACTACGCCATCGCGGACCTCGGCCTGTTCGTGGTCCCCGGCGGCGCGCTCGACGCCGAGGTCCGCAGGCGGGGTCAGACGCTCTACCTGCCCGACGGCAACGTCCCGCTGCACCCGACCGTCCTGTCCGAGGGCGCGGCGAGCCTGCTGCCCGGCCAGACGCGACCGGCCGTGCTGTGGACGTTCGACTGCGACCGCACCGGCGAACCCGTGGACGTCCGGGTCCGCCGGGCGGTGGTCCGGTCGACCGCCCAGTTCGACTACGAGACCGTCCAGCACTCCTTCGACGCCGGCGCCCCGCACCCGTCGATCGAGGCCCTGGCCGACTTCGGCCGCCTGCGCCGGGAACGGGCCGCCGAGCGGGGCGCGGTCGAGCTCCAGCTCCCCGAGCAGGAGATCGTCCCCAACGGCGACGGCGACTGGAAGTTGGCCGTCCGCCCCCGCGTCGACGTGGACTCCTGGAACGCCGAGATCTCCCTGCTGACCGGCATGTCGGCGGCGAAGATCATGATCGGGGCCCGGGTCGGCGTCCTGCGCACGCTCCCGGACGCCGACGACGGCGCGGTGGACGCGCTCAAGCGGTCCGCGCACGCCCTGAAGGTGCCGTGGCCGCCCGGCACGACCCCGGCGAAGCTGCTCGCGAGCCTCGACCCGAGCCGCCCCGAGTCGCTGGCCCTGTTCGTGGACGCCACCAGGCTGCTGCGCGGCGCGGGGTACACCGCGTTCGACGGGGAGATCCCGCCGGTCACCACGCACGCCGGCGTCGCCGCCCCGTACACGCACGTCACCGCGCCGCTGCGCCGCCTGGTGGACCGGTTCGCCACCGAGGTCTGCCTCGCGGTCACCGCCGGCGAGGACGTCCCGGACTGGCTGCGCCAGGCCCTCCCGCTGCTGCCCGGCCTGATGGGCGCGAGCGACACCCTCGCGAGCAAGGTGGACCGCGCCTGCCTGGACCAGGTCGAGGCGTGGGTGCTGGCCGACCGCGTGGGCCAGGAGTTCGACGCCGTGGTGCTGCGGGCGGACAACAACGGCGCGGACGTGTTCGTCGCGCACCCGCCGGTCATGGGCCGCTGCACCGGCGACGACCTGCCCGAAGGCGAACGGGTCCGGGTCCGGCTCACCGAGGCCGACCCGGGGGACCGCAAGGTCGTCTTCGCCCGGGTCGCGACCACCGCGCCGGAGGCCTGATGCTGCCCGTGGACGACCTCGGCGAACCGGTGCCCCTGCCGGGCCCGCCGCGCCGCGTGGTCAGCCTCGTCCCGTCGCTGACCGAGGCGGTGGACCCGGCCGTCCTGGTCGGGGCCACCGACTACTGCACCCACCCGGAGGACCTGGAGGTCGATCGGGTCGGCGGCTCCAAGTACCCGAAGGTCGACCAGGTCCTCGCGCTGAAACCGGACCTCGTGTTGGCCAACAGCGAGGAGAACCGCCCCGAGGACGTGGAACGCCTGCGCGCCAACGGTGTCCCGGTCTGGGTGATGGCCGCGCCCGCGTCCGTGCCCGCCGCGCTCGGCTCGCTGCGCCGCCTCTTCGGCACCGCCTGGGACACCGAACCGGACTGGCTGGTCAAGGCCGAGAACCTGTGGCGGCACGTCGAACCGCCCCGCGCGCGGGCGATCATCCCGGTGTGGCGCAAGCCGTGGGTCGTCGTCGGCCGCGACACGTTCGCCGGTGACGTCCTGCGCCGCCTGGGCGTGCTCAACGCCTACGCCGAGCACGCCGAGCGCTACCCCCGCCCCACGCTGGAGGAGCTCCAGGCGCAACCGGCGGACCTGGTCGTGCTCCCGGACGAGCCGTACCTGTTCACCCCGGACGACGGCCCGCAGTTCTTCCCCCGCCAGCGCCCGGTGCACGTCTCCGGCCGCTTCCTGACCTGGTACGGCCCGGCCCTGGTGGAGGCCCGCCCCGCCCTGGAACGGGCGCTCAGCGGAACCGGTCGGTAGCCGCGACCAGCGCCCGCAGGATGCCCGGCTCGTCGTAGGCGTGCCCCGCGTCGGGCACGACCACCAGCTCCGACCCCGGCCACGCCCGGTGCAGCTCCCACGCCGTCACCGCCGGGGTGGCCACGTCGTACCGGCCCTGCACGATCACGCCGGGGATGCCGGCGAGCTTCCCGGCGTCGCGCAGCAACTGCCCCTCCGCCAACCAGCCGCGGTGGAGGAAGTAGTGGTTCTCGATGCGGGCGAACGCCAGCGCGTACCGGGGCTGCGCGAACGCCGCCACCAGCTCGGGCCGTTCCAGCAGGGTGACCGTCGAGGCCTCCCACACGCTCCACGCGACCGCCGCCGCCTCGGCCACCGCCGGGTCCGGGTCGTGCAGCAGCTTCGCGTACCCGCCGATGACGTCGCCGTCGGGCACCAGCTCGACCACCCGCGACCACACCTCGGGGAACAGGGACCCGGCCCCGCCGCCGTAGTACCAGTCCAGTTCGCGCTGCCGCAGGGTGAAGATCCCGCGCAGCACCAGCTCGGTCACCCGGTCGGGGTGGGTCTGCGCGTACGCCAGCGCCAGCGTGCTGCCCCACGACCCGCCGAACACCTGCCAGCGGTCGATCCCGAGGTGCTCGCGCACGGCTTCGAGGTCCGCGACCAGGTGCCACGTCGTGTTCGTCGACATGTCCACACCGGGGGTGCTCGCGTGGGGCGCCGACCGCCCGCAGCCGCGCTGGTCGACCAGCACGATCCGGTACGCGGCGGGGTCGAACAGCCGCCGGTGCGCGGGCGCGCTGCCCCCGCCCGGCCCGCCGTGCAGGAACACCGCGGGTTTGCCGTAGGGGTTGCCGCAGACCTCCCAGTACACGCGGTTCCCGTCGCCGACGTCGAGCAGGCCCTGGTCGTAGGGCTCGATCTCGGGGTACATGACCCCTACTCTTACCCGATCACCCGCTCGACGCCGACCGACGGTCACCGTCGCGTCACGCTCAGTGGAAGGTGTGCTCCGGCCCGGGGAACTGGTGGCCGCGGACCTCGGAGGCGAACTCGCGCGCCGCGCCCAGCATGACGTCGGCCAGGTTGGCGTAGCGCTTGACGAACCGCGGCGCCTTGCCGCGCCGCAGGCCCAGCATGTCCTGCCAGACCAGCACCTGCGCGTCGGTGTCGGGGCCCGCGCCGATGCCGACGGTCGGGATGGCCAGGTCGTGCGTGATCTGCTTGGCCACCTCGGCGGTCACCATCTCCAGCACGACCGCGAACGCCCCGGCCTCCTGGACGGCGACGGCGTCGGCCACGACCTCGTCGAACTTGTCGTTGCGGCCCTGGACCCGGTACCCGCCCAGCTGGTGCTCGCTCTGCGGGGTGAACCCGATGTGCGCCATCACGGGGATGCCGGCCTGCACGATCGCCTTGATGTGCGGCGCGAAGTGCCGGCCGCCCTCCAGCTTGACCGCGTGCGCCCGGCCTTCCTTCATGAACCGCACCGCCGTGGCCACGGCCTGCTCGACCGACACCTGGTAGGAGCCGAACGGCAGGTCCGCCACGACCAGCGCCCGCTTCACCGACCGGGTGACGCCCCGGACCAGCGGGATCATCTCGTCCACCGTCACCGGCAGGGACGTGTCGTACCCGTAGACGTTGTTCGACGCGGAGTCGCCGACAAGCAGCACGGGGATGCCGGCCTCGTCGAAGAGCTCGGCGGTGTACATGTCGTAGGCGGTGAGCATGGGCCACGGCTCGCCGCGTTCCTTCAGCTCACGCAGGTGGTGGATGCGCACCTTCTTGGTGCTCGCCGGGGCGTTGGACGCTCCGGTCCCGTAGGGCGCGGTTACCTCGGCAGAGGTCATCGTCGACCGTCCTCCCTCGAAGCCCGCCTCGTCGCGGGTCTCCGGGCCTTGTTGCACGGTTACCGGAACAGCGTGACACCGAGGACCGGGCTTGTGCGCGGTGTGCGAGTGACCTCACACCGTGCTGCCGCGCACCGCCTTGAGCACGGCCAGCGCCACCGCGTCCGGCCGGTCGACGGGGACCATGTGCCGGCTGCCCGGGACCAGCACGTTCGTCCCCCACGGCACCTGCCCGGCCAGCGCCAGGTGCTCGGGGAACACCCGCCGCCCGGCGGTGAGGACGGTGAACGGCACGCGCGGCAGCGGCCGGAACGCGCGCAGCCGCTCCAGCGCGGCCACCTGCCCGGGGTAGGAGGCCAGCTCCTCCAGGACCGCCCGCGTCACCGCCGGCCGCCCGTACACCGCCCTCACCTGATCGGGTGGAGCTGGGTCGCGGCGGCCGAGCGTGGACCCGGTGACCGCCCACCGCCGCAGCCGCACCCCGTGCCGCGCGACGAACCGGTCCAGGCGCAGCCGCAGCAACCACCACGCGACCAGCGCGGACAGGTCGAACGGCCGGCCCGCGCCGGGCGCCTCGGGGTCGGGGTCCACCAGCACCAGCCCGCGCACCCGCCCGGCCCGCAGCCGCGCCCACGCCTCGACGTGCAGCGCCGCCATCGAGTGCCCCACCAGCACCGCGCCGGGCACGCCGGCGAGCACCGCGTCCAGCACGGCGACCTCCCGGGCGAGCGTGGCGGGCGCGAGCGCGGGACCGCTGTCCCCGGTGCCGGGTCGGTCGTAGACCAGCACGCGGGTGTGCGGGGCGAGCAGCCGGACCACGCGGTCCCAGTCGAACCACGCGTGCCCGAGCCCGGAGGCCAGCACGACGGCCGGCGACCCGTCGTCGGCGACCCGACCGGTGGTCACGACATGCACCCGACCGGCCAGGGAGGCGATCATGGTCCGCAAGGCTCTCCTCGGAGGTGTGGTCGTGGCGGTCACCGGGTGGAAGTGGCGCGCGGCGGGTGTGGTGGCGACGGTCGTGCAGCTCGCGGGCCTGGCGTCCCTCCTCCTGCTGGTGGTCGACGAGGAGTCCGGCCTCGCCTCGGGCATCTTCATCGTGGCGTACTGGCTGGGCCTGCCGGTGGACGCCAACCTGTTCATCGCGCTGGTGCTGCTCGTGCTGGGCGCGGCGGCGCGGCGGCGCAAGCAGGCGGCCCTGTGGACGCTGCTGCTGTTCGAGGCGCTCGGGTTCGGCGTGACGCTGGTCGTGCTGCTGGTCTACCTGGTCGACCCGGGCCAGTTCCAGGGCCTCGCCGAGCCGGTGGACTGGGTGGAGGTGGCGACCTTCGTCGGCGGCGGCGCGGTGGTGTCGGCCGCGTTGCTGGTGTTCCTGTGGTCGCTGCGCCCGGCGTTCCCGGCCCGGCTGGTGCGCGGCGCGTGGCGGCAGGGCCTGGCGGTGTTCGTCACCGGGATGGTGCTCGCGTGCCTGGTCGGCTGGGGCGTGACCGAGGTGTTCCCGGGCACGCTGATCGACTGGTGGGAGAAGTTCCTGTGGGCGGCCAACCAGGCCACCGGCGAGGTGCTGCCGCTGGGCCGCGCCGGGGTCGGGGATGGGCCGCAGTGGCTCAGCGTCGTGCTGGGCCTGGCCGGCACGCTGGTCGCGATCGCCGCGCTCTACGTGTTCTTCCGCGGCGAGCGGTCGAGCCGGCTGCTCGACGACACCGAGGAGCTGGGCGTGCGGCGGTTGCTGGCCGCGCACGGCGAGCCGGACTCGCTGGGCTACTTCGCGACCCGCCGCGACAAGTCCGTGGTGTTCGCCGACAACGGCCGCGCGGCGCTGACCTACCGGGTGCTCGCCGGCGCCACGCTGGCCAGCGGCGACCCGATCGGCGACGAGGACGCGTGGCCGGCGGCGGTGGGCGCGTGGCTGGCCGAGGCGCGCCGGTACGGGTGGGTGCCCGGTGTCCTGGGCGCGAGCGAGCGCGGCGCGCACGTGTACGCGGCGGCGGGGCTGAAGGCGTTGGAGATCGGCGACGAGGCGGTGCTGGACGTCCGCGAGTTCAGCCTGGCCGGGCCGGAGCGGCGGGCCGTGCGGCAGGCGGTGAGCCGCGTCGAGCGCGCCGGGTACACCGCGCGGGTGCGGCGGCACGCGGAGATCCCGGCGGAGGAGATGGCGGCGCTGCTGGACTCGGCGCAGCGGTGGCGCGGCGCGGAGACCGAGCGCGGGTTCTCGATGGCGCTGGGCCGGCTCGGCGACCCGACCGACGGCCGGTGCGTGATGGTCGAGGCGTACGACGCCGACGGCGCACTGCGCGGCCTGCTGTCGTTCGTGCCGTGGGGCCGGCGGGGCGTGTCGCTGGACCTGATGCGGCGCGACCGCACGGCCGAGAACGGCCTCAACGAGTACATGGTCGCCGCGCTGGCCGACGCCGCCGGACGCCTCGGCGTGCAGCGGATCTCGTTGAACTTCGCCATGTTCCGCGCGGTGTTCGAGGAGGGCGAGAAGATCGGCGCGGGACCGGTGCTGCGGGCGTGGCGGCGGGTGTTGAGCCTGGCGTCGCGGTTCTTCCAGCTGGAGTCGTTGTACCGGTCGAACGCCAAGTACCACCCGGACTGGGTGCCGCGGTTCCTGTGCTACGCGCGGACCCGGCACCTGCCGCGGGTGAGCATCGCCGCCGGTGTCGCCGAAGGGTTCGTGCCCGACCTGCGGTCGTTGTTCAAGCGCGGTTCGGGGCGGGCGCTGCGCCACGAGACGACGGGCACCCGGTTCGCCGCGGCGGTCGCCGAGATCGACGCGGTGAAGGTCGAGCCGAAGCCCGTGCGGCGACCCGAGCAGGTGCGCGTGCGCATCGAGAAGCTGGACCGGCTGCGCGCCGGTGGCATCGACCCGTACCCGGTGGACTTCCCGCGCGACTGCCTGCTCGGCGAGGTGCCCGACCGGTTCGGGGAGGTCCTGGCGGTCACCGGCCGCGTGGTGGCGTTGCGCGAGTTGGGCGGCCTGGTCTTCGCCCGGGTCCGGGACGCCAGCGGCGAACTCCAGCTGATGCTCGACGCGGAACACCTCGGCCGGGAGGGCTTGGCCGCGTTCAAGTCCGGTGTGGACCTGGGCGACCACGTGGGCGTGCGGGGTGCGGTGACGCGGTCGCGGCGCGGTGAGCTGTCCGTGCTGGCCGACTCGTGGACCGTGACGGCGAAGTGCCTGCACCCGTTGCCGGACAAGCGGAAGGGCCTGGCCGACCCGGAGGCGAGGGTCCGCCGCCGGTACCTGGACCTGGTGGTGAACCCGGACTCGGCCCGGATGCTGCGGGTCCGGAGCGACGTGGTCCGGGGCATCCGGGACTTCCTGCACGGGCGGGGTTACCTGGAGGTGGAGACCCCGATGCTGCAGACCGTGCACGGCGGCGCGAACGCGAGGCCGTTCGTGACCCACATCAACGCCTACGACATGCGGATGTACCTGCGCATCGCGCCCGAGCTGTACCTGAAGCGGCTGTGCGTGGCCGGCGTGGACCGGGTGTTCGAGCTGAACCGCAACTTCCGCAACGAGGGCGCGGACGCCACCCACAACCCCGAGTTCACGATGCTGGAGGCGTACCAGGCTTACGCCGACTACACGACCATGCTGCACCTGATGCGCGAACTGGTGCAGCACGCGGCCGTTGCGGCGCACGGGAAGCAGGTGGCTGTGCGGGACGGGGTCGAGGTGGACATCTCGGGGGAGTGGCCGGTGATCTCCGTGCACGAGGCCGTGTCGAGTGCTTTGGGGGCGAGGGTCGGTCCGGACACGCCGATCGAGTCGTTGCGTGAACTTGTCGGCGCACGGGGTGTTCATGTCGAGGATGACCTCGACCACGGGCAGATCGTGCTGGAGGCGTACGACAAGTTGGTCGAGCCCCGGACCGTGCAGCCAACGTTCTACACGGACTTCCCGACGTCGGTTTCCCCTTTGACGCGACAGCACCGCGCCGATCCGCGGCTGGCCGAACGGTGGGACTTGGTCGCGTTCGGTGCGGAGATCGGCACGGCGTACTCGGAGCTGACCGACCCGTTGGAGCAGCGGCGGCGGCTGGAGGCCCAGTCCTTGAAGGCTGCCAGCGGTGATGTCGAGGCCATGGAGTTGGACGAGGACTTCCTGGATGCGCTGGAGCACGGCATGCCGCCTACCGGCGGGTTGGGGATGGGGGTGGATCGGGTGTTGATGATGTTGACTGGGACGTCGATCCGGCAGACCGTTTTGTTTCCTTTTGTGCGGCCTAGCTGAGGGTTCAAGCGGACGCTCTTCGCACTCTAAAGAGGACGCGCTTCGCGCTCTCAAGATTAAAAGCGGCGCTCGCCGCGCGGCAGGCCCCCGGAGGGGAAGGGCGTCGGTCTCCCTCCGCACGGCCTGCCGGAGGCAACCACCCTTTGGTCTTCTCCGCAACCGGAAAAGCTGGTTGCGGAGAAGACCAAAGCGTGGTTGGGCTGCGCCCAGGCCGTACGGAGGGAGACCGAGGCCCTTCCCGTGGGCTTGCAGCGCGGCGAAAAGCGGTTCGCGCTGCGCGCGGGAGTGGTGCGGGGGGTCAGATTTGGGTGGTGGGGAGGACCATGATTTGGCGGAGGTTGATGTGGCGGGCTCGGCTGGTGGTGTAGGCGACCACGTCGGCCACCTCGGCCGCGGTGAGGCGGCCCATGGCTTCGAACCACGTCGTGAGTTCGTTGATCACCTCCGCGTTGTCCACGTGGCTGGCCAGTTCGCTCTCCGTCAGGCCCGGTTCCACGTTGGTCACCCGCACGTTCAGCGGGCCCAGTTCGCTGCGCAGGTTGGCCGACAGGTGGGTGACCGCCGCCTTCGTCGCCGTGTAGACGGCGAAGTTAGGGAAGGTCAGGTGGGCTCCGATGGAGGAGATGTTGACCAGGTCCGCCGTGCCGCCTTCCGCCGCGGTGGCCGTGAGGTCCTGTGTGAAGGCGTTCGTGACGTTCAGGACGCCGGTGATGTTCGTGTCGATCATCCGCTGCCACTCGTCGGCGCGGCCGGCCGTGATCGGGTTGGCGAGCATCACGCCCGCGTTGTTCACGACCAGGTCCACGCGGCCGTACGCGCTGTGGACGGCGTCGCGCGCCGCGGACAGGTCGCCGGTGACGTCCGCCGCCACCGCAAGCGCTTGCCCGCCCTCGGCGGCGATCTTGTCGGCCAGGTCCGCCAGGCGGTCGGCGCGGCGGGACAGCAGGGCGACGCGGGCCCCCGACCGGGCCAGGACCAGCGCGATCTCCGCGCCGATGCCGCTGGCGGCCCCCGTGACGACGGCGGTTCGGTTGGTGAGGTCGTATGTCATGGCGTCAACGGTGGCGGGGTTGCGCCGGAGTACCCGAGGCCGTGGTTTTCCCTAGGTCTGGCAGGACCAGGATCAGGGTCGCCGGCGCGGCCATACTGGGGTGCGTGAACCACGACCTGGGTGAGTTCCTGCGCACCCGCCGGGCGCGTGTCCGGCCGGACGACGTCGGGTTGCCCGGCGGCGGCCGGCGGCGGGTCCCCGGGCTGCGGCGGGAGGAGTTGGCGCTGCTCGCCGGGGTGAGCGTCGACTACTACATGCGGTTGGAGCAGGGCCGCACGCCGAGCGTCTCGGACGCCGTGCTGGACGCGGTGGCGCGGGTGCTGCGGCTGGACGAGACCGAGCGGGCGCACCTGCGCAACCTGGTCCGCCCGCGCACGCCCCGCAAGCACGTGCCGCAGCGCATCCGGCCGGGACTGCGCCGGTTGCTGGACATGATGGAGGGCACGCCCGCGTTCGTGCTGGGCCGCCGCACGGACGTGCTGGCCTGGAACGCCCTGGCCGACGCCCTCTACAACTTCGGCGAGCTGGGTCCGGACATGGTCAACGCCGCCCGGCACGCCTTCCTCGACCCCGACGCCCGCCGCTTCTACCGGGACTGGCCGACCATCGCCGCCGACACGGTCGCCGTGCTGCGCATGGACGCGGGCCGCCACCCCGACGACCCGCGGCTGGCCGCGCTGGTGGGGGAGCTGTCGATGAAGGACGAGACGTTCCGGACGTTGTGGGCGCAGCACGCGGTGCTGGAGAAGACCCACGGCAGCAAGCTGTTCCGCCACCCGGTGGTCGGCGACCTCGACCTGGACTACGAGATGCTGGCCCTGCCCGGCGACCCGGACGTGAACCTCGCGGTCTACACGGCCAAGGAAGGCTCGCCGTCCGCGGAACGCCTGCGGTTGTTGGCGAGTTGGGCTGCCTCGGTGGACGCCTAGCGCCTGGCGGGGGCCACACGGTGTCACGGAGGAGGACTACAGCGCCGCCGTGAAGGTCATCGGGGTGCTGGAGGTCCTCGGCGCGGCGAGCACAAGCTGTGGCGGTGGGTCGGTTCGCCTGGGCGCCTAGCGCAGCTTGAGGCCCAGGTCCTCCTCCAGCACCGCGGCCTGCTCCGGGCTGGCGAGGGTCAGGATCGTCTCGTAGCCGCGGTTGCGTTCGCGTTCGAAGTCGACCAGGCGGAACTTCCGGCTGTCGCCGGGGTTCAGCTCGTCCACCGCCTCCGTCGCCGCCAGGTGGTCGAGGTAGTCGTCGGAGTAGTGCTCGGCGCTGATCGACACCGGCCGCCCGTTGACCTTGAACTCCAGCACGTCGTCGCGCGAGCCCTCCACGAACTCGCCCTCGCGCAGCCGGACGTCGGTGACGGTGACCGCGCCACCGGTCAGGGCGGCGGCCTGTTCGAGGATGTGGGCATAGGACTCCTCCAGGAAGTCCACGTCGTCGGCGTGCACCGTCACCGCCACGCCGAAGTCCTGCAGCGCCGACGCGACCTCGTACGGGTCCAGGTGGTCGTCCACGTACTCGGCGAACTTGTCCAGCACAGCGCGCACCTGCTCGTGGGACAGCATCCCGGCTTCCAGGAGCGCGAAGGCCACGTGTTTGTAGGTGATCATCACCTGCAACTCTAGGAGCAGCGCTTGCCTTGCGCGGGCAGTTTCAGGTCGATCAGGTACGCGTCCCCGACGGGGTCCACGCACTCGTTGCCCTGGAGGTAGACGGTGTGCTGGTTGCCCTCGAACGTGAGCAGCCCGCCGCCCAGCGCCCCGGCCAGGTTCACGCCCGCCTCGTACGGGGTCGCCGGGTCGCCGGTCGTGGAGATCACCAGCACCGGCGGCAGGCCGGACACCGGCTTGGTCTCCTGCACGGTCGGCGGCACGGGCCAGAACGCGCACGCGTCCAGCGCGCCCACCGGCGGGTTGCCGTCGTCCAGGAACGGGGCCGCCGCCTTGTACCGGCGGGCCACGTCGTCCAGCACGGCCCGGTCGGTGACGCGCGGCTCGTCGACGCACTTCACCGCGGTGAACGCGTCGGTGATGGTGGAGTACCTGCCCTCGCGGTCGCGGTCGAAGTACGCGTCGGCCAGGCTCAGGAGGACCTCGCCGCGGTTGTTCTTCAGCTCCGTCAGGCCCGAGTTCAGCGGTGCCCACAGCTCTTGGCTGTACATCGCCTGGATCGCGCCGGTGATGGCGTCGTTGTAGGACAGCTTGCGGATGCCCACGTCCACCGGCCGCTGCACCAGCGGCAGGGTCAGCTCCCGGAAGACCGTGCTGGCCTTCGCCGGGTCCTTGCCCAGTGCGCAGTCCTGCCGCTGCGCGCACCACTGCGCGAACGCGTCGAACGCCTGCTGGAACCCGGCGGCCTGCGCGATCAGCGACTCCACCTGGTTCTGCGTCGGGTCCACCGCGCCGTCGAGCACGAGCGCCCGCACGTTGGCCGGGAACGCCGCCGCGTAGCGCGCGCCGATGTGCGTCCCGTACGAGTACCCCAGGTAGGTCAGCTTCTCGTCGCCCAGCGCGGAGCGCATGACGTCCAGGTCGCGCACGACGTCCCGGGTGCCGACGTTGGCCAGGAAGTCCGCGCCGGTCGAGGCGGCGCACTTCTCGGCGTAGGTCTTGTTCTCCCGCTCGGTCTCCTGGACGCCGGCGGGGGAGGTGTCGACGTCGGTGTCCAACCGGTCGGCGTCCCGCTCGGCGTCGGTCAGGCACCGCACCTGCGGCCGGCTCGCGCCCACGCCGCGCGGGTCGAAGCCGACGAGGTCGAACCGCTCGCCCAGCGCGGAGTCCCGGACCGTGCCGGCCAGGTTCGCCGCCGCCGACATGCCCGACGCGCCCGGACCGCCCGGGTTGATGATCAGCGACCCGATCCGGTCGCCGGACGCCTTCTGCCGCAGCAACCCCACGGTGACGGTCTTGCCGCCGGGGTTGGCGTAGTCCAGCGGCACCTCCAGGCGCGCGCACTCGATGTTCTTCTTGTTGCGGAACTGGCCGCGCGTGGTGGCGGTGGTGGCGTACTCGGCGCAGTCCTGCCACCCGAGCTGCTGGCCGTAGAACCGCTCCAGGCCCGCGGGGACCGTGCCGGCGGGCCCGCGCTGCTCCAGGACCGTCCCCGGAGTGGGTGAACCCGTCACCACCGTCGTGCAGGCGGCCAGCGCGGGAACGGCGAGCAGGAGCATCAAGGAACGGCGCACACCGTCGATCGTAGGTGTGACTCGTCCGCCACAACGTCCACCGCTCGTGGCCCGCGTGAGCGAGAATGCCGTCATGCCTCAGCTCCGACTCGCCCTCGCCCAGGTCAACGCCTGTGTCGGCGACCTGGCGGGCAACGCCGAACTCGTCGTCGAGTGGTCCCGCAAGGCCGTCGAGGCGGGCGCCCACCTCGCCGTGTTCCCCGAGATGGTCCTGACCGGGTACCCGGTGGAGGACCTGGCGCTGCGCGAGTCCTTCGCCGCCGCGTCCCGGCGCGCCCTGGAGGAGCTGGCGCGGCGGCTGGACGACGCCGGCGCGGGCGGCCTCCCGGTGTGGGTGGGCTACCTGGACCGCGACGAGCGGGGCATGCGCAACGCCGCCGCCGTGCTGCACGGCGGCGAGGTCGTCGCCCGGCAGTACAAGCACCACCTGCCCAACTACGGCGTGTTCGACGAGCGCCGCTACTTCACGCCCGGCGACACGCTCGACGTGGTCCGCCTGCACGGCCTGGAGATCGGCATGGTGATCTGCGAGGACCTGTGGCAGGACGGCGGTCCCGTGGCGGCGCTCGGCGCGGCCGGCGTGGACCTGGTCGTCTCGCCCAACGCGTCCCCGTACGAGCGGAACAAGGACGACCGGCGGCTGCCCCTGGTGGCGCGCCGCGCGGCCGAGGCGAAGGCCCCGCTGGCCTACGTCAACACCGTGGGCGGCCAGGACGAGCTGGTGTTCGACGGCGACACGATCGTGGTCGGCGCGGACGGCGAGCTGCTGACCCGCGCGCCCCAGTTCGTGGAGCACCTGGTGGTGCTGGACCTGGACCTGCCCGGCGGCGCGTCCCGGCGGGCCGGGTCGTTCGAGGGCTTCGAGGTGCGCCGGCTGGTGCTGTCGGAGGACCCGCTGCCCGGCTACGAGCCGCTGCCCGCGCCGCAGGCCGCCGAACCGCTGTCCGACGAGGCGGAGGTGTGGCACGCGCTGGTCACCGGCTTGCGCGACTACGTGCACAAGAACGGGTTCCGGTCGGTCGTGCTGGGCCTGTCCGGCGGGATCGACTCGGCGGTCGTGGCGGCGCTGGCCGTGGACGCGCTGGGTCCGGACGCGGTGCACTGCGTGTCGATGCCGTCGGTGTACTCGTCGGAGCACTCGAAGTCCGACGCCTACGAGCTGGCGCAGCGGACCGGGTTGAACTACTCGGTGCAGCCGATCGCGGACATGGTGAAGGTGTTCGTGGACCAGCTCGGCCTGACCGGGTTGGCGGAGGAGAACGTGCAGGCGCGCTGCCGCGGCATGGCGCTGATGGGCCTGTCCAACCAGCACGGGCACCTGGTGCTCGCGACCGGCAACAAGAGCGAGCTGGCGGTGGGGTACTCGACCATCTACGGCGACGCGGTAGGCGGGTTCGCGCCGATCAAGGACGTGCTGAAGACGCTGGTGTGGGACCTGGCGCGGTGGCGCAACGCGCAGGCGGAGAAGCTCGGCGAGCTGCCGCCGATCCCGGAGAACTCGATCAGCAAGCCGCCGTCGGCGGAGCTGCGGCCGGGCCAGGTGGACACCGACTCGCTGCCGGACTACGAGCTGCTGGACTCGCTGCTGGACGACTACGTCGAGGGCGACAAGGGCTACCACGACCTGATCGAGATGGGCTTCGACCACGACCTGGTGGACCGGGTGCTGCGCATGGTCGACCGGGCGGAGTACAAGCGCCGCCAGTACCCGCCCGGCACCAAGATCACGCTGAAGGCCTTCGGCCGCGACCGCCGGCTGCCGATCACCAACGCCTGGCGCGAGGGCTGACGCCACGGGCCGGCCCCGACCCGGGCCGGCCCGGCTCACGCGGTGGCGGTGGTGCCCGTCGTCGCGGTGCCTCCGCGGGGTGCCGCCGCCCGCGCGGACCGCCCCTCGGTGACCGCTCCCGCGATGCTCACCACCCCGAGCACCACCAGCGCGATCCCGAGCAGCCACGCCAACGCCACGGCGCTCGACAGCGGCGCGACCAGCACCACGATCCCGGCCACCAGGGTCACCACCCCGGAGAACACGGCCCACCCGCTCGCGCCGAACCCGTGGAAGACCTCGGCGACCCCGCCGATGACCCAGGTCGCGCCCAGGATGAGCGCCAGCACCGCGACCGTCTGGAACGGCGCCCGCAGCGCCAGGATGCCGCCCAACAACGCCAGCAACCCCGCCACGCCCATCAACACCCGGTACCCGCCGCCGCGCGTGTGCGCGGTGAACGAGCTGACCAACCAGAACACCCCGGTCACCAGCAGCTGCACCCCGAACAGCACCGCCGCCGCGACCAGCGTGATCCCGGGCCACACCAGCACCGCCACGCCGATGGCCACCGTGACCACCCCGAACGTGATCCGCAACGCCTTCGCGCGCCCCAACAGCGCCAGGGTCCCGTCGTCCGCCCCGAAGTGCGCCATCCCCACCACTCCTTAGAACGTGCCCGTCCGACCTCCCGAGCCTGTTCCCGCCGGCCACGTCGCGCAGCGGAGGGGACGCGACCTCACCCACCCGAGTGGCGCAAACCCCACCGGGGCGCTCCGTTCACCCGTCCGTGAGCCCGGCCACACTCCATCTCCACCGTTGGAGTTGACCACTACGGTCGAGTTCCAACGACTCGGTTGGAGATACCCATGTTCGACACCCCGACCCACCGGGCGAGCCCGCGCACCCCGGTCGCCGCCCGCCCGGCCCTGGTCGTCGGCGTGCTGATCGCGGCGGCCGTGCTGGCGATCTCGCAGCTCTACCTCACCGTCCCCCTCCTGCCCGACCTCGCCGAGCGGCACCGGGTCCCGATGACGACCGCCGCCTGGGTGGGCGGCGGCTTCGGGTTCGCGTTCGCGCTGGGCAACCTGTTCTTCGGCACCGCCTCCGACCGCTACGACCGCCGCCTGGTCATGGCCACCGGCCTCACCGTCGGGGCGCTGACCTGCGTCGTCGCCGGCGCGGCGGACTCGTTCGGCCTGCTGCTCGCGGCCCGGGTGGCGGAGGGGTTCGTGGCCGCCGCGATCCCGGCGGTGTCGCTGGCCTACACGGCCGAGGCCCTGCCGCCCGCCCGGCGGGCCGCCGGGGTGACGGCGGTGTCCAGTTCGTTCCTGCTGGCGGGTCTGGTCGGGCAGGCGTACGCGCTGGGCGTGGACCGCGCCGCCGGGCCGCGCTGGGTGTTCTGGCTGCTCGTGCCGTTGCTGCTGGTCACGGCCTTCGCCCTGACCCGGCTGCCCGCCGTGCCCCGCCGCACCGGCGCGCCGTGGCGCGCGTTCGGCCGGCTCCTGCGCACGCCCGCGCTGCTGGCCGCCTACCCGGGCGCGTTGACGCTGCTCTTGACCTTCGTCGGCATGTACAGCGCGCTGAGCGTGACGGTCGGCGACCGCTACGGCATCCACGACGCCGGAACGCTCCTGCTGCTGCGCCTGCCCGGCCTGCCGGGCATCGTCCTGGGCGCGTTCGCCGGCCCGCTCATCACCCGCCACGGCCCGCGCCGGGTCGCCGTGACCGCGCTGCTCGTCGCCGCGACCGGATTGGGCGTCGAGGCGGTCGCCGGCGGGGTGGCCGGGGTGCTGGTGGGCAGCGCGGTGTTCGTCGCGGGGCTCGCGGTCGCGATCCCGGCGCTGGTGGTCGCGGTCGGCCAGGCGTCGGGGGAGGCGCGCGGGGCGGGCCTCGCCGGGTACGCGTTCCTGGTCGGGCTCGGCGGCGGGATCAGCCCGGTGCTGGTGGCGGCGTTGCTGCCGGCCGGGTTCGGCGTGGTGTGCTGGGTGCTCGCCGCGACCCTGGTCGCCGCGGCCGGCGTGCTGACCCTGGTCCGACCCGGCGCTCCGCCGAGCTAACGCCCGACGCCTCGCGGCGCGGCCATCCGCCGGGCGGCCTCCACCACGGCCGCCCGGCGGGCCGCGTGGTCCTCCGCGCCGGTCACCATGCGGGCCACCTGCGGCACCGCCACCCACCACGACGCCAACGCCATGTTCAGGAACAACAGCTCCGTCGCGTCGACCCGGTCGTCCACCACGCCCGCGCCCTGGGCCTCGCGCAACGCCGACGCCTTGCGCTCGTAGTGCGCCCGCCGCCCCTCCTCGTCGGGCACCGGGCCCGAGCCGTAGGCCAGCGCCTCCCACTGCAGCAACCGCACCAGGTGCGGGTTGGCCAGGTGGTAGTCGTAGCAGCGCCCGGCGTGCTCACCCGGGTCGTCCACCGCCGTCAACGGCACTGCCGCCGCGATCTTGGCCAACTCGTCGGACAGCACGGTCTGGAACAACCGCTCCTTGTCCCCGAAGTAGTTGTAGAGCCGTTCCTTGTTGATCCCGGCGCGCGCCGCGATGCGTTCCATGCGCGTCCCCGCCAAGCCGTGCGCGGCGAACTCGACGACCGCGGCCTCCAGCAGCCGCCTACGCGTCTCCTCCGTGTTCCACGCCACGCCCGGATGATATCCAACCCGACCGTTGCCGCCCCGGCAGCAGCAGCGACCCCAGCGCCCCCGCCACGCAGATCCCGGCCGTGATCAGGAAGATCTCGTGGTACTCGGTCAGCAGGGCGTCCACCAGCGCGCGCTGGTAGGCCTCCGCCCGCCGGCGGAACTCCTCGGGCTCCACCCCGAACGGCAGCGGCGTGTCCAACCCGGCCGTCAGCTCCCGGAACCGGTGCAGCCCCCACGCCGACAGCGCGGCCACCCCGACCAGCATCCCGGTCATCCGCGCCACCACGACCGCCGCCGACGCGACCCCGTGCCGCACCGCCGGCACCACCCGCAGCACCGCCGACGACACCGGCGCGATCACCAGCCCCAACCCGAACCCGGCCACCGCCAGGTCCCGGTCCACCACCGACGACGCCACGTCCGCCGGCCAGCGCGCGAGCAGCACGTACGCGAAGGCCGCCACCAGCAACCCGGCGAACGACACCCACCGGTCACCGACCCGCGACGCCAGCCACCCGCCGAGCAACGCCCCCACCGGCAACGCGACCAGGAACCGCGCCAGCATCGCGACCGCCGCCGCCGAGTCCTTCCGCAGCACCGTCTGCGCGAACAGCTCGACGTCCACCAACGTCACCATCAACGCCGCACCGGCCGCCAACGACACCCCCAGCGACGCCAGGAACGGCCGCACCGACACCCCGGCGAAGTCCAGCAGCCGCACCGACGACCGCCGCTCCCACCACACGAACCCGAGGAAGACCAGGAGAGCCCCGCCCAGCACCGGCCACCCCCACGGCGGCAGCACGGCGTGCTCCGGATCGGGGTTGTAGAGCCCCACCACCAGTAACGACAGCGACAACGCCAGCAACGCCCCGCCGACGAAGTCGATCCGCACCGCCGACCGACCCCCACCGGGCACCGCCCGCTGCACGACCACCGCCGCCGCCAGCGCCAACGGCAGGTTCACCCAGAACACCCACCGCCAGCTCTGCGGCTCCACCGACTCGAAGGACGACCAGGCGTTGAACAGCGACGTCACGCCCACCCCGTACAGGGTGCCCAGCACGCTGCCCAGCTCCTGCGCCGCCCCGACGACCCCGAGCGCCCCGGCCCGCCGCCGCTCGTCCCACAGGTCACCGACCAGCGCCATGGTCACCGGCAGCAGCGCGCCACCGGCCAACCCCTGCACCACCCGGCCCGCCACCAGCAGCGGCAGGTCCGCGGCCAGCGCCGTCACCGCCGACCCGAGGGCGAACCCGGCCAGGCACACGTGCAGCACCAGCCGCCGCCCGAACCGGTCCGACAGCTGCCCCAGCAGCGGCATGCCGGCCACGTACCCGAGCAGGTACCCGGTCACCACCGGCGTCGCCCGCTCCAGCTTGTTCACCGGGATGCCCAGGTCGCGCACCATGTCCACGAGCACGCCGACCACCACGTACGCGTCCAGCGCGCCGAGCAGGACCGCGACGGCGCCCGCGCCGATCGCCAGGCGGCGGGAGCTCACTTCGGCGGTTCGACGGTGAAGGACTTGTTGAAGTCGGCCAGCCCGACGGTCACCTTCGCCCCGCTGGGCAGCGCGAACACCGCGTTGGTCACCTTGTCCTCGCGCACCGAGAACGTCGCCTTCACGTCCGCGCCGATGCCCGGCACCAGCCCGCCGACCACGTCCTTGGGCACGGTCGCCTCGACCACGGTAGTCCCGCCGTCGCTGCTCACGGTCTTGGCGTCCTTGGCGCTGGACAGCACCTTCGCCACGCCCTTGTCCGGGTTCAGGATCGCCGTCGGGTCGTACACCTGACCGGCCAGCGCCGCCGGCAGCCTGGTGAACCCGCCCGTCGGCCCCTTGAAGTACAGGTCCGACTTGACCAGCACGTACTCGACCTCGATGAGCTGCCCGAACTGGTCGACCTTCGCGCGGCCCTTCGAGTCGCCGGCCGCGTTCAGGTCGCCCTCGGCCTCCTTCACGGTGACGTTCGGCAGCTCGCCGTCCACCTTGATCGTGAAGTGCGTGCTGGTCACCGACCGCATCGCGGCGGCGGACTTCCCGAGCACCTCCGGGCCCGCCGGCAGGTCTCCGGCGGAGGACGTGCAGCCGGCCAGCGACAATGCGAGCGCGCCTACCAGGACGCGGCGACGGAACATACCCGGAATGGTAGATCCACCCGCCTCGCACCTAGGCTTCGTCACATGAACCGCCAGCAGGAGTTCGTCCTCCGCACCCTTGAGGAACGGGACATCCGGTTCGTCCGGCTCTGGTTCACCGACGTCCTCGGCTTCCTCAAGTCGGTCGCGGTGGCCCCCGCCGAGCTCGAAGGCGCCTTCAGCGAGGGCATCGGCTTCGACGGCTCGGCCATCGAGGGCTTCGCGCGGGTCTACGAGTCGGACATGGTCGCCAAGCCCGACCCGTCCACCTTCCAGGTGCTGCCCTGGAAGACCTCGGACAACAGCCACTACTCGGCCCGCATGTTCTGCGACATCGCGATGCCCGACGGCTCGCCGTCGTGGGCCGACCCGCGGCACGTCCTGCGCCGCGCCCTGGCCAAGGCCAGCGAGGCGGGCTTCACCTGCTACGTCCACCCGGAGATGGAGTTCTTCCTCCTGAAGAACCTCCCCGACGACGGCAGCGAGCCGGCCCCGGCGGACAACGGCGGCTTCTTCGACCAGACCAGCCACGAGACCGCGACCCACTTCCGCCGCCACGCCATCGAGGCGCTGGAGGCGATGGGCATCTCGGTCGAGTTCAGCCACCACGAGGGCGCGCCCGGCCAGCAGGAGATCGACCTGCGCTACGCCGACGCCCTCACCATGGCCGACAACGTCATGACCTTCCGGTACGTGGTGAAGGAGGTCGCGATCACGCAGGGCGTGCGCGCGAGCTTCATGCCCAAGCCGTTCTCCGACCAGCCCGGGTCGGGCATGCACACCCACGTGAGCCTGTTCGAGGGCGACCAGAACGCGTTCTACGACGCCGAGGACCCCTACCAGCTCTCCGACACCGGCAAGGCGTTCGTCGCCGGCCTGCTCAAGCACGCCCGCGAGATCTCCGGCGTCACCAACCAGTGGGTCAACTCCTACAAGCGGCTCATCGTCGGCGGCGAGGCCCCGACCGCCGTGTGCTGGGGCCACGCCAACCGGTCCGCCCTGGTCCGCGTCCCGATGTACTCGCCGGGCAAGTCGTCCTCGCGCCGCGTGGAGATCCGGTCGCTGGACTCGGCGTGCAACCCGTACCTGGCCTACGCGGTGATCCTCGCCGCGGGCCTGAAGGGCGTCGAGAAGGGCTACGAGCTCCCGCCGCCCGCCGAGGACGACGTGTGGTCGCTGACCGACCGCGAACGCCGCGCCGCCGGCTACGACAACCTCCCGCAGAACCTGGGCGAGGCGCTGACCGAGATGGAGAACTCCGAGCTGCTCGCCGAGGCGCTGGGCGAACACGTGTACGACTACTTCCTGCGCAACAAGCGCAACGAATGGGACCAATACCGGCGCAGCGTGACGCCGTACGAGCTGCGAACCCTGCTGCCGGTCCTGTGAGGGAACAACCCGTGCGGGTGGTCCACACCGGGCACTCGGAGAAGCTAGGTTTGCAGACCGTGACCGAGGTGCCCGCGAGTTCGGAAGCCCTTCCCGAGTTGATCGCGTGCACGGTGGCCACGGCCGCCGAGCTGCCCGCGGTCAAGGTGCTGTCGAACTCCTTCCTGGCCAACCACCCGCGGGCGAGGTTCCTCGCGCTGGTGGTCGACGCCCTGCCGGAGAACTCCGGGCCGGGCCTGATCACGCCCGCGGACCTGGGCGTGACCCCGGAGGACCTGGCGGAGCTGGCCACCGGCTGCACCGCCGACCAGCTGTGCGGGCTCCTGCGCCCGAGGCTCCTGGAGCAACTGCTGGGCCAAGGCCTGCCGGTGCTCTACCTGTCCCCGTGGACGCAGGTCCTGGCGCCGCTGACCGACCGGGTCCTCGCCGCGGTCCGCCAAGGCCCCCTGGTCCTCCTCCCGCGCGCCCTGCGCCCCCTCCCGGACGACGGCCTGCGCCCGACCCCCACCGAACTGCTGGAGACGGGCGTCTTCGACCCGGGCTTCCTGGTCGTCGCGCCGGGCGCGGAACCCTTCCTCCGCTCCCTGGAGGAACAGCTGCGCCGCACCCCGGACGCCACGAAGGCCGTCCTCGACATGGCCCCGGCCCTGGTCAGCCTGCACGTCCTGCGCGACGCCACCATCGGCCTGTCCGCGTGGAACGCCGGCCAACGAGACCTGCACCGCCGGTCCGACGGAACCCTCACCGTCCTGGGCGAACCCCTGAGCACCGTCCACTTCGAGGGCTTCGACCCCCGCCGCCCGTGGCTGCTGTCGGCCACCTTCGCGGACCGCCCCCGAGTGCTCCTCTCGGAACACCGGGAACTGGCCGAACTCTGCACGACGTACCGGGCGGAACTGGTCAAACGCGGCTGGACCCCGGCCCACGTCCCGTACGGCTTCGGCCGCCTGCCGGACGGCACCCCCATCCCGGACCCGCTGCGCACGACCTACCGAGAAGCCGCCCGAACCACCCCGGGCTCACCCTTCGACCCGGCCCACCACGTCCGAGACACCCCGGCGGCCCCCGCCACCCCCGCCGCCGCGCCCGAATTGTCGGCCCCGGATGAGACAATGGAAGCGGGGGCCGGCGGCCACGCCGAAACCACAAAACCGCAGGTCAACGGCACCCCCACGCCACTCCCGACCGAACCCGCCACCGCCGAAGCCAACGCACCCGCGCCCGCCGACAGCACGACCGCGCCCGCGCCCACGAAGCCCGCCGCCGGCCCCGCGCCCGCCAAGCCCGTCCCCCCCCCCCGCCAACCGCACCCGGCCCCCGCCTTCGGCCCCGACGGCGGCGCGGCCTTCCTGGCCTGGGCCTGCGAACCCGCCGACGGCATCCCCGGCAGCACCCGCTGGTCCGCGGCCCTCTGGCGCGCCGACCAAGCGCTGCGCGACCAGTTCCCCGACCCGTTCGGCACCGACGCCGCCACCTTCCGCGACTGGTGCGCCGGCCCCGGCGTCGCCTCCGGCCGCCTCCCCGTGCCCGCCGTCCCGACCGCCCGCGCCGACGCCCCCGCCCTGCTCGACCAGCTCGGCGTCTCCGTCGTCGGCACCGGCCCGATCGCCGACCTCCTGCACGCCGCCGCCCGCGCGTCCGGCCTGCCCATGTCCACCGGCCTCGGCTACCCGGTCGTCGTCCGCGTCGACGACACCCCCGTCCCCGCCGGCCGGCACGTCGTGGACTACCGCCTCGACAGCGGCCCCTCGCCCGACGCCCACGAGCTGTGGGTGCCGTCCGAGACCACCCGCGCCGCCGTCGAACGGCCCGGCGGACCGACCGTGCGCGTCCTGCCGCTGCCCGTCCTCGACCAACCGCCCCACGACGAGCACGACGGCATCGTCTTCGGCGCGCTCGCCGACCACGCCATCGACCGCGAGGGCAACGTCCTCGGCGCGGTCTCCGCGTTCCTCGGCGCGTTCCCCGACCGCAACGACGTCACGCTGCGCATCGAGGTCACCCACGCCGCCGACCACCCCGAAGCCGCCGAACGCCTCCGCCTCGCCACCGCCGCCGACCCGCGCATCGAACTCGTCGCCGACCTCGGCCCGGTGGACTGCCTGATCTCCCTGCACCGCGGCAGCGGCGACCGCATCACCCACGCCCTCGCGCGGCACGCCGCCCGCGCCGTCCCGCTGCTGGTCGCCGACCACGGCGCGGTCACCGAGCTGTTCGACAAGCAGTCCGTGGTGCTCGTGCCGTGCCGCCAGGGCGTCGAACCCGACGGCCAGGCCGCCGCGAAACTCCTGCGCGCCCTCGCCGACGACCTGCCCGCCGCCCGCGCCATCGGCGAGAAGGGCCGCGCCCGCCTGGCCACCCGCGGCGTCGCCCGCGTCGGCGACCTCATGCGCGAACGCGTCGAGCACGCCTACCGCACCTGGCGGTCCCGGCGCGCCGCCGCCCGCACCAGCCCGGCCGTCGACCCGATGAAGGCGTTGCACTCCGCGAAGCACGCGCTGCTGCGCCAACCCGACGTCGGCACGGCCAGCCGCACACCGATGGCGCCGCAACTGCGCAAGATGGTCCTGCGCGTCCTCGACCACTACGACAACCACATGCGCGACGTCCTCAACTCTCTCGTGGACGGCGTCGAGCGCACGGTGTCCGAGCTGGTCCGCCGCCAGGACGAGCTGACCACCGGCGTCGGCCTCGGCGAACTGGAGGTGCTGCGCGCCGAGATCGAGGAGCACGTCGAGCGCCAGGGCCAGCTCGCCGACCAGCTCCTGGGCCTGGACGACGGCGTGGTGCGGGTGCGCGCCGACATGGCCGGCCAGGGCAGGCGGGTCCGCGACATCGAGGACGCCGTCGTCGCCGAGGCCGCCAAGCGCGCCAAGCAGGGCGACGCGCTCGCCCAGCGCATCGACAAGCTCGCCGTCGCGCTCGAACGCACCCTCGACCGCATCGACACGCTGGAGTCGAAGGTCGTGGAGGTCATCCGCGACCGCGACCACCGGCTCGACGCCGGCCTGCGCGCCGCCAACCAGGCCCAGCAGACGGCCGACGCGCTGCGCCGGGTCGTCGTGCGGGAACACGAACGGCACAGCGAGGCGGTGCCGGACGTGCGCAGCTCCCTCGTGTTGACCGAGGTCGGCCTGTTGCGCCTGCCGTCCGACGACGCCTTCATGCTCCCGATGCTGTCCAGCAACGGCGTGTGGGAGAGCGAGCTGTCCGAGCTGATCGACTCCGTCGTGGAGCCGGACGGGATCTTCCTCGACGTCGGCGCGTACGTCGGTTACCAGACCGTGCGGATGCTCAGCCGGTTCGGGACCGGTGGCGCGGTGGTCGCCGTCGAACCGTGCCCGTCCGCGCTGGAACTGTTGCGGCACAACGTGAACGTCAACCTGCCCGAGCGCGTCGCCGACCGGCTGGTCGTCGTGGACGCGGCGGCGTGGGAGAGCGTCGGCGAACTGGCGACGCAGCCCGCGCTGACCGGCGGGGTGTCCGTCGCCCCGCTGGCGCCCGACGCCCCGGAGGACACGCCCCGCGTGCGGTCGGCCCGGCTCGACAAGGAGCTGGAGGCCGTGCCCGCGTTGCAGGGCATGAAGCTGTCCGTCGTCCGGGTGGACGCGCCGGGCCGCGGGCACCGCGCGCTGGCCGGGCTCGTGCGCCTGCTGCGCCGGGACCGCCCGCACGTGTTCCTGGAGTTCTCGGCGTCGGCCACGGAGAGCCTCGGCGACGACCCGGTGACGGTGCTCAAGGAGTTCCGCATCTGGGGCTACGACCTGGTGCCGGTCGCGACCCGCGAGGCCGCGTCGCCGGAGCAGATCGTGGCCGCGATGGAGGGGCTGCGGACCATCACGCTGTGGTTGCGCCCGCGTCCGGTGCAGGCGAAGCCGGCCGCCCCGCAGGTGGCCGTGCCCGTCCGCGAGGCGTCGGTGGACCCCGCGACAGCCCGCTGACCAGGGGATTTGACTTCGTGCGTGGTCATGAGTAACTTTTACCGAGTCGCCAGCAAGACCCCGGAACGAGCGGGTTGACACCGCGAATCGGGCCGGGTAGAGTATTGCGGCGTCACTCCCGGAAGCGAACAAGTGGTCTAGAAGGCCGCCTCGGTTCCACGGAGAAAACAAGCAAACTGAATGCGCAGCGAGTTTGGCGCGGCTGAGAGAGACCGGAAACGGCCGATTTGACACCGCGAAAACGAACGAGCTAAGCTTCAAACACAAGCGAGAAACAAGCCCCGGAATGAACCGCGGTAAGACGCGGAACACGATGGTGAGCGCGTGTTCTTTGAGAACTCAACAGCGTGCCGAATAGCCAGTAAATTTATGAACCTCGTCAAGAGGTTTCCTTTGAGATTGACTGGACAACT